>JAZSJI010000002.1:0-4195 GCA_045534235.1 Candidatus Flemingiibacterium sp.
AGGGGCACGTAGGTGTTTACAACGTCCACGATGTCGTTTCTGTATTTAATTTCTTCAACAATTTCGGGTGATATCATATGTAACCACCTCTCATTTGATACCGCTCCAGGTATTAGGTATGAATAGTTGCTCGTACACATCTATCGCGTGACGGTCTGTCATACCTGAAATAAAGTCGGTGACGATACGCTCGACGGGCTCTGCCTCGCAAAGCTCGCGGTAGCTTCTCGGCATTTCGTCCGGATGCTTTACGTAATGCTCAAAAAGACGCACGATAAGACCGGCCGCTCTTTCTTCCTCCGAAAGCACGTGGGGACTGTAGTAGACCCTCTCGAAAAGGAAAGCACGAAGCTCGTCGGTTGCCGCTTTGATCTCGCACTCCATCGCGATGTCGTTTTTGCCCTCGCTTGCGCGAATGACACTCGTTACCATCGTGTTTATGCGTGCCGAATGGTTTGCACCGAGAATTTTATGCAAATTTTCGGGTATATCCGACTCGGAAATAAGCGTTGCACGCACCGCGTCGTCTATGTCGTGGTTGATGTACGCGATACGGTCGGCAAACTTTACCACCCTGCCCTCAAGCGTTTCGGCTAAATGATCTCCCTGATGGTTTACGATGCCGTCGCGCACTTCATACGTAAGGTTAAGGCGTTCGAGCTTTTCGACCACGCGCAGGCTCTGATCGTAATGCGTAAACTCGGGCAGACAGTAGCGCTTTAGCGCCTTCTCGCCGATATGACCGAACGGTGTATGACCGAGGTCGTGACCGAGAGAGGCTGCCTCGCAAAGGTCCTCGTTAAGACTAAGCGCACGCGCTATCGTACGCGCGATCTGGGTCACCTCGAGAGTGTGCGTAAGACGCGTACGGTAATGCTCGATCTCGGGTGCCAAAAACACCTGCGTTTTGTGCATAAGCCGCCTGAATGCCTTTGAATGGATAATGCGATCGCGGTCACGCTGATATTCACTTCTTACCTCTGACGGGGGGAGAGGTATCTCACGTCCCTTCGAGGCGGATTCGCGAAAAGCGTAAGGCGAAAGCTGCGCCTCTGTACGCTCGCGAAGGATCTCTGCTATAGTTTTTTCACTCACAGATGAGCGCTCCTCGTAAGATATACTTTGTACATTAAATAATATGCGCTGATGTGACACCACTTAATAGCTCGCCGAAAATATTTACAAGTGCTTAACAAATACGCACCAAAATTCGAGCCTAACTGCGGCATGGCGAGATCCGGTCGCAAAAGCGGATATGTATACATAGTATATTATATCATAGACCACCGACAAAAATCAAGCCGATTAAACATTTTTACTCTTTTTTCTTAAAAAATTTACGGTGTGTTATTATGTCTGCTCGCCTATACGTTTTTTAGGCAGTATTTTACACTCACTTGGAGATTATTAGAGTTGACAAGACTAAAAAAATCTGTTATAATATATTTTGTATATTTATGCGATACGGAGGTGTGTGTGATGTCGGGCTTCGACTCCTTTCTCGGGAACGAACAGCTTATTGAGCGTTTAAAGCGCGACGTTGCTTCATCACGCATCTCACACGCGTATATTATCGAGGGCGCCGAGGGAAGCGGCAAGCGCACACTCGCAAGGCTCATCTGTGCAGCTATTGCTTGCAAAGAAAACGACCGTCCTTGTATGGAGTGCATAAGCTGCTCCAAGATACTCCGCGACCAATCGCCCGACGTTATCACGGTGACGGCGGAAAAAGGCAAGGTACAGCTTGGCGTTGACGTAATACGAAAGCTTCGCGAGAATACCGCATACGCACCGAACGACCTTCCGAAAAAATTTTATATAGTCCCCTTCGCGGACACGATGAACGACGCGGCTCAAAACGCGCTTCTTAAAACTTTGGAAGAGCCTCCGCCGCACGTTATGTTTATGCTTTTGTCCGAGAACGCGGACAATCTGCTTTCGACCATACGAAGCCGCGCACCGATACTGCGTACAGAGGCGCTTGACGACGAGCTTGTCAGAGAATATCTGATAAAAAACGACTCAAATGCCAAAAGGCTTTCCGAGAGCGAACCCGATGCGTTTGGCGCGGCAATCAAGCTCTCGCGTGGAAGTATAGGTAAGGCGTTGGAGCTCACAAGCGGCAACAAAAGCGAGGAATGTCTTGCCTTTTACAAAAGCGCCGAAACGTATCTTGAGCTGCTCGCCGCACGCCGTGATGCAGCAAGCGAGCTTAAATTCTACGAGTACGCCACCAAAATGGCAACTGCGAAGCAGCGCACGGAGCTCTCGGAAATATATTCCCTGCTCGCAGACGCAACACGTGATCTTGTTCTGTGTAAGCTTGTAAGCGAGCCAAAAACGATATTTTACGCCACCGCCGAAAAGGCACGTGCCGTCGCAGACTCGTTCGCTCTTGGCAAGCTTATGACGCTTGTCGGCGTATTTGAGGATGCAAAGCGCACACTTGACCGGAACGCAAACGTAGCACTCTCTCAGGTCTGCACCTTCTGCGATGCCGTTGCGGCAACGCGAACGACCCGAAGATAAACAAATTTTTATATAACGAGGATACAGATGGAAAACAACGAAAAAACTCCCCGCGACGGTTCGCAGGGACAGCAAAATAACGGCCAAAAGAAGCCGCATTATAAGCACAACCGACGTCGCGGACACAATAATAAGCCGCGCGGCACCGAACAGGACGCGTCGGGCATCAGCGTACGCCCGGGACGCTATGACACGCCACCGGCCGGCTCCGAAAAAACACAGATCACAATAAACGACGCAAAAGCACCTGCAGGCGAAGGCAACAATCAGAAAAACACTTCAGAAGAGCATCGCCGCCGTCGCTCACGCGGCGGAAGACGTCACCACCGCGACCGTAAGGGCACAAACACAAACGAGATCGCACTCGAGGAGTCGCTTGAGGCTATCCTCGGCGACGGTGCAGCCGATTCCACCCCCAAGTTCACCGAATACGTAACCACGGCGGGAAGTCTTGATGCTGAAATCGTCGATGAGCTCAATTCCATAACGGCGGCAGACGCAGAGCGTCTTGAGGAAGAGTATATTCCCGAGCCTATTTCTGAAAAGCCTGAGCTCGAGCTTGCAAAATACAAGGTCGTCGGTATACGCTTCAAGGTCGGCGGTAAGATCTATTATTTCGATCCGCTCGGCTTTGAGATAAAGAGAGGCGACAGCGTTATCGTTGAAACGGCTCGCGGACTTGAGTTCGGCGTGTGCGAATTGTCGCCGCGCACAGTCACCGAGCGCGAGGTGGTTCTCCCGCTTCGTACGGTGGTACGCGTAGCAACAGCAGAGGATATATCACGTCACGAAGCCAACGTAAAATACGAGAAGGAAGCGTTTGAGACCTGCGCTGAAAAGATCGCACAGCATAAGCTTGGAATGAAGCTTATCGACGTCGAATACGCTTTCGACGGCTCAAAGCTGCTCTTCTACTTTACAGCAGAAGGCCGCGTCGACTTCCGAGAGCTCGTAAAGGATCTCGCATCGGTATTCCGTACGCGCATCGAGCTTCGTCAGATCGGTATCCGCGACGAAACCAAGTTGCTCGGCGGCATCGGCATCTGCGGCAGACCGTTCTGCTGCAAGACGTTCCTTTCCGATTTCGTTCAGGTGTCTATCAAAATGGCGAAGGAGCAGAATCTCTCGCTTAACTCCGCGAAAATTTCGGGCGCGTGCGGCAGACTTATGTGCTGTCTGCGCTACGAGTACGACACGTATCAGGAGGAGATAAAGAAAACTCCGCGCGTCGATCAGATAGTGGCAACTCCCGACGGTGACGGCACCGTTATCGAGGTTCAGCCGCTCGCAGGACTCGTTCGCGTGCGCTTTGGTACCAAGGCGGAAATGATACCGCCGAAGGTATACCACCGCGACGACGTTAAGGTTATCGGCGGCAAGGGCGTAAAGCCGAAGGAAGACGCAAACGCGCAGTAAATTGTGTTCGGACGCCCTCTGTTTATGAACAGAATATGAATTTTTATATTACCCTATTGCAATTTTCAGATTTTGTGATACAATATACTACGTAAGCAAAATATTTTGACACGGAGGTGTATTTGAAATGGCATATAAGATTTCTGATGAGTGCATCGCTTGCGGCTGGTGCGCTGACGAATGTCCTGTAGGTTGCATCAGCGAGGCTGACGGCAAGTTCGAGATCAACGCTGACGAGTGCCTTGACTGC
>JAZSJI010000096.1:0-14415 GCA_045534235.1 Candidatus Flemingiibacterium sp.
GCAGACATCAACGTATCGGGTCAGCTTTACATCGAAACCAACGGTACCTGCGCTGTAAGTGTCGAGGGCAATCCCACCGTCAAGCAGCAGGCAATAAACGGTCTGAGCACCATCGAATTCAAAGACTGATTTAACAGAAAGGTAATATATTCTTATGAAGATAACAATAATCGGCGCAGGTATGATGGCATCGGCGCTTACCTTCCCGGCAAGTGAAAATAAGCACGACATCCACCTTGTCGGCACGATCCTCGACGATGCGATAATCGACCGTCTGCGTGAGGACAACTACCACATTACCCTCAAGCGCACACTTCCCTTAGGCATTAAGTTCTACAAATTCGGCGAACTTGACAGCGCGCTTGAAAACGCTGACCTTGCAATCGGCGGCGTGTCGAGCTTCGGCGTTGACTGGTTCGGCGACTACGTTCTGCCGAGAATTCCTGAAGAAACTCCTATCCTTTCCGTAACCAAGGGGCTTTGGGACCTGCCCGACGGCACCCTTCTCTGCTACCCCGAGCTTTGGCGCGCACGTCTTGCCGAAAAGGGACTCAAGCGCAATCTTAACGCTATCGGCGGTCCTTGCACGAGCTACGAGCTCGTTGTACACGACCATAGCGAGGTCACCTTCTGCGGCGACGATATGAAAACGCTCGAATTTTTGAAGAGCGTTATGGCGACAAGCTACTATCACATCAGCCTCTCCACAAATGTCGTCGGCATTGAAAGCGCAGTTGCGCTCAAGAACGGCTACGCGCTCGCAGTCGCGCTCACGATTGGGCTTAACCAGCGCGAATTCGGCATCGACAGCGAGCTTCACTACAACTCGCAGGCAGGCGTTTATTACCAATGCGTACGCGAGATGAAGAAGCTTCTCGACATCCGCTCGCCCGGAGATTTCGAAGTACTCGCGGTGGGACTCGGTGACCTTTACGTTACCGTTTACGGCGGCAGAACGCGCCTTGTGGGCATACTGCTTGGACGCGGACACAACATTGACGAAGCCAAAGCCGAGCTTAACGGCGTAACGCTCGAGTCGCTCGTCGTAGCAGAGCGTGTAGCTCGCGCGGTACGCGTGCTCGCGAAGGCAGGCAAGCTCGACGAGCGCGATTTCCCGCTTCTCTTACACGTCGACGCGATACTTACCGAGAAAAAGCCCGCCGACCTTCCGTGGGAAGCGTTTACATACCAAAAATAATGCAAAATCCGCGCCATACGGCGCGGATTTTCTTATAACAGCTTAAAATAGTTCTTCTCGGAGTCGAGTATCCCCTCTTTTTTGAGCTTGCTTATCTCCACAGAAAGACCGCTGCGGTCTACCTCTAAATAATCCGCAAGCTCCTGACGGTCAAACGGGATCTTAAAGCTGTTCTTACCGACCTTTTTTGCGTACATCGTAAGGTAAGTCAGCAGCTTGTCACGCGTCGTGCGCTGTGACACGATCTCGAGCTTTTGATGAAACTCTATCGTTTTTTTAGCAAGATCGCGCATAAGATTGTATATCATTCGCTGGTGGAACGGGCAGCGTGTCTTGCAGTCGTTTAATATATGCGAGCAGTTAATAAGCATCACCTCGCACGCCTCGTTTGCGATAACGCTTATCGGTATCGCTTCCACCTCGGCGCAGGCGAACGCCTCACCGAAAAGCTCGCCCCCACCAAGCTCTGTGAGTATGCTTCGGTTGCCCAAGTAGTCAACGCGCACGACCTGCACCGTGCCCGACAAAACAATGCCGATATACTTCGCCGTGCCGCCCTCGGCGAGAACGGTGTATTTTTTGTCAAACTCCATTACCTTGGCATCAAGGCAGCCGAGCATTTTGAGAAGCTCCTCATCAGTTACGTCTGCAAAAAGCGGACATTTTCTTAAAATTTTCAAATATTTTTGCATTTTTCTCCACCTTGTTGAAAATTCAACAGATTTATTACTGATATTATACTATAATAGTATCAGAAAATCAAGATATCGAATAAAAAATCCTGTTCTACATCTTGAATATTTACTGTTTTGTTGCTATAATAATAGTAGCAAATCAAATTGGAGGGTTTAAAATGTTCATCACAAACGATATCAAATACATCGGCGTCAACGATGGCAAGATCGATCTTTTCGAGGGACAGTACAAGGTGCCAAACGGCATCTCCTACAATTCCTACGCCATAATCGACGACAAGATCGCGATAATGGACACCGTCGACGCCAACTTCACCCACGAGTGGCTCGACAATCTCCAGAACGCGCTCGGCGAGCGTACGCCCGACTATCTTATAGTCCAGCATATGGAGCCCGACCACGCGGCTAATATCCATAACTTCGCAAAGGCTTACCCGAACGCAAAGATCGTGTCCTCGGCAAAAGCCTTCACGATGATGAAAAACTTCTTCGGTACGGACTTTGAGGACAGACGCATTATAGTCGGCGAGGGTGACACGCTCTCGCTCGGCAAACATACGCTCGCGTTCGTCAGCGCGCCTATGGTGCACTGGCCCGAGGTCATCGTGACCTACGACACCTTGGACAAGGTGCTCTTCTCTGCCGACGGATTTGGCAAGTTCGGCACTCCCGACGTCAGCGAGCCGTGGGCAGACGAGGCAAGACGCTACTTCATCGGTATCGTCGGCAAGTACGGTGCGCAGGTTCAGGCGCTTCTTAAGAAGGCGGCGACGCTTGACATCGAAAAGATATGCCCGCTTCACGGTCCTGTTCTCACCGAAAATCTCGGCTACTACCTTGACCTTTACAACACATGGTCGAGCTATCAGCCGGAGTCGGACGGCATCGTTATCGCGTACACCTCGGTGTACGGCAACACGAAGAAGGCGGTTAAGCTGCTCGAAGAAAAGCTTCGCGCGAACGGCTGTCCGAAGGTTATCGTGCACGACCTTGCAAGATGCGATATGGCAGAGGCGGTCGCAGACGCGTTCAAGTACAGCAAGCTCGTGCTCGCGACGACGACGTACAACGCGGACATCTTCCCGTTTATGCGTGAGTTTATCGACCATTTGACCGAGCGCAATTTTCAGAACAGAACCGTCGCTCTTATTGAGAACGGAAGCTGGGCACCGCTTGCGGCAAAGGTTATGCGCGATATGCTCGAAAAATCGAAAAACCTCACCTTCACCGACACGACGGTAAAGATACTCTCCGCCCTAAACGAAGACAGTATGTCACAGCTAAACGCTCTGTCCGACGAGCTTTCGATGGAATACCTCGCACGTCGCGACGACACAGCGAACAAAAACGACCTGTCCGCACTCTTCAACATCGGCTACGGACTTTACGTCGTCACCTCGAACGACGGCAAGAAGGACAACGGCCTTATCGTAAATACCGTAACGCAGGTCACGAATACGCCTAACCGTATCGCGGTTACGATAAACAAGGAAAATTACTCGCACCACGTAATAAAGCAGACGGGTAAGATGAACATCAACTGCCTGTCGACCGACGCACCGTTCGCGGTGTTTGAAAAGTTCGGCTTCACTAGCGGACGAAACGTCGACAAGTTCGAGGGCTGTGAGCCGCTTCGCAGCGACAACGGTCTTGTATTCCTTCCGCGTTATATCAACTCGTTTATGTCGCTTAAGGTAGAGCAGTACATCGACCTTGACACGCACGGTATGTTTATCTGCGCGGTAACCGAGGCGAGAGTCATCTCCGAGCGCGAAACGATGACGTACACGTACTATCAGAATAACGTAAAGCCGCAGCCCGAAACCGAGGGCAAGAAGGGCTTTGTCTGCAAGGTATGCGGCTACGTATACGAGGGCGACACGCTTCCCGACGATTTCATCTGTCCGCTCTGCAAGCACGGTGCGGCGGATTTTGAACCTATTAAATAAATTTGAATTTCGTTATAAATTTTTAATTTGGAGGAAATACTATGGTAAACGCAAAGGTACACGAACTTTTAAACCAGCAGATCAACAAGGAATTTTATTCGGCTTATCTCTACCTCGATTTTTCTAATTACTTCAAGGCGGCAGGGCTTGACGGCTTCGCTAACTGGTATATGATCCAGGCACAAGAGGAAAGAGATCACGCGATGCTGTTCTATCAGTACCTGCAGAACGAAAATATGACGGTTACGCTTGACGCTATCGCAAAGCCCGACAAGGTCTTCACCTCTCATATGGACGTACTTAAAGCAGGCCTTGAGCACGAGCAGTACGTAACCTCGCTTATCAACGACATATACGCGGCGGCTTACGACGTTAAGGATTTCCGTACGATGCAGTTCCTCGACTGGTTCGTTAAGGAGCAGGGCGAGGAGGAAACCAACGCTAACGACCTCATCTCAAAGATGGAGCTGTTCGGCACGGATCCGAGAAGCCTCTACCTCTTAAATCAGGAGCTTGCGGCAAGAATTTACTCTGCACCCTCTCTGGTGCTTTAATCACACAATAAGCGAATAAATCATATATTATGAAAGGAACAAGAATTATGAAAAAGTATGTATGTGACGTATGCGGCTGGGAATATGACGAGGCGCTTGGCGATCCCGATAACGGCATCGCTCCCGGCACCAAATTTGAGGATCTGCCCGATGATTTTGAATGCCCTCTCTGCGGAGTCGGCAAGGACAGCTTCTCCGAGGCCTAATTATTAACATACGGGCATCTGTGATTAACAGATGCCCGTACAAGTATTGGAGTTAAATATGCAAATGGTTCTTCTGACCGCACTCGGCGTTGGCGGAGCAACTATCTTCGGTGCGCTGATCGGTTTTATATTCAAAAACATTTCTCACAAATTCTCGGATATAGTACTATCGTTCGCGGCAGGCGTAATGCTCTCCGCCGCGGTTTTAGGACTTATCCTTCCCTCTCTCGAGTACGGCGGCAAATTCGGCATTATCGTAACTGTTGCCGGCATATTCACAGGCGCGCTCTGTCTTAACCTTATCGACAAATTGGTGCCGCATCTTCACAAATTGGTCGGCGCGGATACCGAGGCACACAATAGCGCAAGTCTTGAAAAGGTACTGCTTTTCGTCACCGCTATAGCCATACATAATCTGCCCGAGGGTATCGCGGCAGGCGTTGGCTTTGGCTCGGGTGACGCATCTGGCGCGCTTATGATTGCGGGCGGAATCGCGCTTCAGAATATCCCCGAGGGTATGGTCATAATCGGCCCGATGCTCGCCGCGGGAATTACGCCAAGACGTACGTTCATCGCGGCTATGGCGACGGGGCTTGTCGAGGTCATCGGCACACTGATCGGTTACTTCGCCGTAAGCGTTTCCACGGTGATATTACCGTTTGCACTTGCATTTGCCGGCGGCACGATGCTCTACGTTATCAGCGATGAGATGATCCCCGAAACTCACGCGCACGGTAGCGAGCGCGGTGCGACGTACGCCCTGCTTGTCGGCTTCTCGCTGATGCTTGTGGCTGACGTTTTGCTTGGCTGACGCATATTGACAGATGCATCTAAAAATGCTATAATATAATTATAAGAGTATATATTTATATGTATAGAGGGTGTATGGTGTGTCAGCAAGCTATAATCAAAAACTGTACGCACTCGTAGGCGCCACCGCGCTTGTCGAGTGCGTTATTCCTGTAATCGTATGCGATGAAAATTTCCGCGTGTGTATGATAAGCCAAAGTGCACGCGGTGCTTTTCGCCCGCTTGCGATCGGCAAGGATATGTCGAGGATGTTTTCAGATGAAGAACTGAATAAACTGAGATCGCTCGTCGGCGCGTCGCTTGCCGAGCCTACTATAAGCAGGCACAGCACGCCTGTCATCGCAGTTGGCGGTACGCTGCAGGGCGAGCGGTATATAGCTATAATCATCGAGCCGCAGAAAATTTTTAAAAAGGTGCCCGAGTCCCCATACGCTCCAGAGGCGCTTGCGAACGTTTCCGATGCGCTTTCACAGCTGATAGCTTCACAAAAGACGGGTTTTAGACATCTCGAATGGTCCTGCGGAATGCTATCAAGGCTCACAGAGTTTACAAAGCTTCAGCAGGAGAACGTGCTCTACAGCGCGGTGTCCTCGAGCGACGTATACACCGAGCTCGACATCGTGATGCAGGAAAGCGCCGGCGCGCTCTATGCGGTAGGTGCGCAAGTCAGGTACAGCAAGGACGTGTGCAAGCCGTTCACAACGAACGTGCAGCCCTTCCACGTATACCTGACCGTGACGACGCTCATCTGCGCTCTCACACTTATTTCGTCGGACGGCGTACTGTCGGTGGATTGCCAGCTTTGCCAAAGCGGTGAATTTCTGGATATATCCCTCGCCGTGTCGCCCGACCTCACGGGTGATGCACCAAAGTGCTTTGACGAGCTCGGCACGTACGTGCCGCATCTTTACCTTGAGCTTGCGGCTACCCGTGACCTCGCTTCAACGCTCGGCATACTGCTCGAGTGTAAGGGCAGCGACGGCACGCTAACGCTTCGTGTGCGTATACCTGCTGACACGTCAGGCGAGGTAAAATTCCGCGCGGCGGATATCGTCGACGCTGCGACCGTACGCGAACGCCTCACGTCGTTTTGCGAGTACATCAGATATGAAAAGCAAGCGGAACTTTTTTAACGTTCGCTCGTCTATAAGGTATAGAAAGGAAGGCATACGTATGAGAAACATCCGAAAAAGCCTTTTTCGCCTGACCGCCTGCGCTGTTCTGACGCTTGCCCTGCTCTGCGTATCGGTGTGCGCCGATATGGGACCGAAGCCGTCGGTACGCGTAAGCTTCGAAGGGCTCGGCGACGATCCTTGCTTTGCAACGCTCTTGTCAAAGCAAAAATCGACAGGTCCCGCCACCGCGTGGGACGGCACCGACGAGCACGCGCGTCACAATGCCAACGAACGGTATTCCTACTCGGAGCTTGACTACGAAATATGGCAAGCGTTCGTTTCATACGAGGACGCTGACGGGTACTATTTTCTCCAGGAAGCGTGGCAGGTAAATACGACAAAGGAGCTTGCGTGGACGTACTATCCGCCAAGCCCGTTCAAGGTACTGTTATACTTTCCCGAAAGCGAAACATTTTTGGTTAGCGACATCTGCGAGCGCTACGCGTTCGACAGCTACTTCACCGTGAACGTCCAAGATATGCTTACAGCGCCAACGCTTGATACGGCACCATCGTACGACTACACGTGGGAGATAATATCGCTCGCGGCGAGAATAATTCTGACAATAGCCATTGAAATTTTAATCGGTCTAATATTCTCCTTTAAGAAAAAGCGCGAGCTTATTTTGCTCATTTCGACAAACGTCGTGACGCAGATAGCCTTAAACGTCGCACTGAACGTGATAAACTACCGCTCGGGTGAGCTTGCCTTTATGTTCTGCTACGTAGTCCTCGAGCTGCTCGTGTTCGCCGTAGAAGCCGCGGTGTACTGCGCACTTATCAAAAAGGTAAGTGGCGGTGAGAAGGGGTATGCGCGCTGTATACTCTACGCACTCACGGCAAATATCGCATCCTTCGCGGCAGGCTTTATGCTTGCAATGCTCATACCCGGAATATTTTAAACGTAAAAAAACGCCCCAAAACGGGGCGTTTTTTATTCACCTTTTATCTCGTCGTTTATGCGGCTTCCCTCGTCGAGCAGAGCGTACAGGCGCTCGGAGTCGCCCGACTTCATCGCGTCGGCGTAATCGAGCAGATTTTTTGCGAGCAGCTCGACCTCGCCGATGAGGTTGTCGCGGTTGTCCATAAAAAGCTCGGTCCACATTTTCGGATTAAGATGAGCCACGCGCGTGAGGTCGCGAAAGCTTCCTGCGCTAAAGCCGCGGTGCTGTCTTGCGCGCGGACTTTTGACGTACGCGTTGGATAATACGTGCGCGAGCTGGGACGTGTACGCGATTATCTCGTCGTGCTCGTCTGCTGTGGTTACGTTAATAGTAGCAAAGCCGACCGATTTGAAGAAATCCACGGCAAAATCAAGCTTATCGGGTGTGATGTCAACGGGCGGCACCAAAATCATCGTCGCGCTTTTGTAAAGCGACTCGCGCGATGCCGTAAAGCCCGAGTACTGCGTGCCTGCCATCGGGTGTCCGCCGATGAAGGTAAAGCCGTACTTTCCTGCCGCCTCAAATCCAGCCTCGCAAACGGTACGCTTGATGCCGCCAAGGTCGAACACGTACGCACCTCTTGGAATATCCGCCGCGTGCTTTTCTATAAATTCAACGCTCGCGCGCGGATACGCAGAAAGCACGGTAACGTCGTAGTCAAACGATTTTGGCATAGTGCTCCACGCATCGTCACACGCGCCGACAAGCACCGCGCGGCGTACTGCCTCCTCGTCGGTGTCGAAGCCGTAGACCTCGTTATCCGTAAAATATTTGAGTGCTCTCGCAAGCGAGCCGCCGATAAGTCCAAGACCTACAATAAGTATCTTCATTTACTTTATCCTTTATTTTGCTTTTGCGAGCCTTGCCGCCGCTGCCGCGAGTATCTCCTCGCGCTCGTCGTAGTGCACGTGCTCGCCGCCTATTATCTGATAATCCTCGTGTCCCTTGCCTGCGAAAAGGATGCAGTCCCCGTCGCGCGCGTTGTCAATAGCATAGCGCACGGCTTCGCGTCGGTCAGTGAACGACACGTGCGGGCAGGACACCGCCTCAACTGCCGCCTCAATGTCGGCGATAATGTTTTCGGGCGGCTCACGGTCGGGATTGTCGCTCGTTATGATGCAAAAATCCGCAAGGCTCGCCGCGACACTGCCAAGCTCCGCACGGCGAAGCTCGCTTCGTCCTCCAACCGAGCCAAAAAGCACCACAAGCCTTGTCGGCTTATACGTGCGTATCGTTTCAAGCGCCGCGCGCATAGACGCCTCGTTGTGCGCGTAGTCGATGACCGTCACCACACTTGGAAGTGCCTCAACTATCTCAAATCGACCGCGCACGGTCGCCTTCGCGAGCGCCGACTTTATTATCGCGGGCGGCACCTGAAGGCGCTGTGCCACAGCGATAGCCGCGAGCGCGTTGTATACGTTGAACTCGCCCGGCATACAAAGCTCGATAGTGTCCTCGCCGAAAACGCTCTTTAGAGTAAAGCGCGTGCCGAGGATATTTCCGCGCTCGAATATCTCGATATCGCGCGCAGACAAGTCGTGCGGTATATTTTCAGAAGTACCGAATGTGGAGTTTATCGCCTTCGAGGCTCTCACCATATCGGTATAATGCTCGTCGTCGTTATTGAATATGGCGTAGCGGCACTGCTTAAACATCGCCGCCTTGCAGCTCATATAATGCTCAAACGTCGGATGCTCGACACCGCCGATATGGTCGTGCGAGAGGTTGGTGAAAACGCCGATGTGAAAATGTATTCCCACAGTACGGCGCATATATATCGCCTGGCTCGACACCTCCATTACGACTGCCGACACACCGTTCTGTACCATTTCCTTGAACGCGCGGTGAAGCTCGTAGCTCTCGGGCGTGGTATTCTTCGTCGGTGTACGCACCCCGTTCATCACAATTCCCGTCGTACCGATGTACGCGGTGTTGATTCCCGATGCGTTAAGTATATCCGCAACAAGCGAGGCGGTCGTGGTCTTACCCTTCGTGCCCGTTACGCCGATTATAGCGAGCGAGCGTGCGGGATAGTCAAAAAGCGCCGCCGATGCAAGCGCCAACGCCTCACGCGTGTCAGACACGTAAATCTCAATCGCGTCGCCTGCGAGATTAAGCTCGCGCTCGCAAAGGAACACGCGACATCCGCCCTCGTATGCCTTTTTGGCATAACTGTGCCCGTCTGCCGCCGCGCCGACGAGGCACGCGAACATAGTGCCTGCCACGGCTTTTCGCGAATCGTACACGATGTCGGACACGTCTACTGCTTTTAGCGTGTCAACGCTTTTATTCGACGTATACGCTATATCCGCGAGAATTTTCGTCAGTATCATAAAGCTCTGACTCCTTAATCAAATATCGTCGCCTTACCCGAGGCACGGATAGTCGCAAGCGCAAGACATTCGAGCGAGTCCACGTAAAACCCGCCGAGATTCGCCTGCTTTTTTATAAGAGAAAGCTCGGTACAGCCGAGTATGAGCCGTTCACAGCCGAGCGAGCGCATATAGTGCGCTATCTCAAAAAAGCTCTCCATATCGGCGTCCTTGCCCATTTTTATCTGCGAATATATAAGCTCCATAACGCGCGCCTGATGAGAGGCGTCGGGGACTATGCACTCGATATCGTGCACCTCGCAGTATTTCTGATAGGTACGCGAATTTACCGTACCGTCGGTGGCAAGAAGTCCGAAACGCTTTACACCATCGGCTTTGAGCGCTTTCACGGATTCTTCGATAATGTTAAGTATCGGCACGTCGATTTTCTCGGCGAGGCTATCGTAAAAATAATGCGCGGTGTTGCACGGGATCGCGATAAGCTCTGCGCCAAACTCTACGAGCTTTTTTGCGTCGGGAATCATCGCCGATAGCGGATCGTCCGTCGACGCGCCCGTGATAAACGCCGTACGGTCGGGTGTCGTCGCGCGGCTACTTATTACGATGTCGATATGCTCCTGATCGCAGTCAGCCTTTGTAAGCGTCGTCAGCATTTCGTAGAAATACACCGTCGACATCGGCCCAAGACCGCCGAGTATACCGAGCAGCTTGCCGTTTTTACTCTTTTCCATAATATTTCTTGAACTTTCCGTAGTGGTTGTAGCCGTGCATCATAAGGAAGAATACGCGGCGCGGATTCATAAACGTATCGGGGCGGTACCAGAGCGAGGCGTGTGCCTTACCGTCCTTCGCAAGCGCCTTTGTCTTCGCGACCATATCCTTGTCGCGGCAGTACTGATACACAACACCCTTCGGTATACTGTGCCAGAACACCTCGTTGTCGCAGTAATACGTGTCGCCAAGGTCCTTGTTTTCCACCAAGTCCTCGACGATGTAACGTGCGACGTTACAGCCTGCGCTCGTTACGTAATTGTTGCTTCTGCCAAGGCGGAGATTTATCTCAAACGCACGGAACGTGCCGTCGCGCTCGTCGAATTTGATATCGAAGTTCGAGTAGCCAACGAAGCCGATTTCTTCAAGATAAGCCTTGAATTTGTCCATAAGCTCGCGGTCACACTCCGTGATGATAGCACAGTGGTTGCCAAGTCCCTTCGGAGTGTGCTCCTCCAAAATAACGTGTCCGAGGCACATCATCTTGACCTTGCCGTTTTTGTCGGAGTACGCGGTAAGCACGCGCATCTTCGAGTCGTCACCAGGTATCATATCCTGAAGGATTATCTTCTCGGGGTAGCCCGACTCGTATATGCGGCGAATGATTATCTGCGCTTCGAGCGCACTTCCCGCGGTGTAGACCTTCTTCATTCCGTCGAAGGGATATTTCCAATAGACGGCACTCGCGGACGGCTTTATGATTATCGGGTAGGAAAAGCCGATAACATCCTCCTCGAGTGAGGTTTCAAGATCGGTTTCGGGTGTAACTATTGCCGTTTTCGGGTAGAGTATGCCGTGCTTATCACAATCCTCGTAGAAATTGGCCTTGTACGCAAGGCGCTCGAAAAGGTCCGCGCTGATGTACGGCACGATATAGCGAGGACGGAGTCGGTCGCCGTGGTGTATGAGCATATCCGCGTAGTCGTCCGTACAGCCGAACGCGATGAGCGTTGCGTCCTCGTGCTCGTCGGCAAAGCGCATAAGCGTTTCTACCATTACGTCGGGCTCGTCGAGCTTTTCGACAGCGGTGAAGTTAATAATGCGCGTATAGTTCGATGCGCCGATGGCGTAACGTCCGAACGCGTAGGATTTCACGCCGTACTCTGCGTGGAAGGCACGCGCCACGTTGTAGCAGTTGAGGTCCGCGCCGAGCAGGACGGGAATTATATTTTTGGTGTCCATTATTTTAAAACCTTTCAGTTGATATTATGAAAAAGTATAATAAATCATACCTCGGTCACAAAGAAGCGGCGATACCACGTAATAAAAACGTACACCGTCCAGATGCGTCGACCGTTGTTCGCCGCGCCCGATTTGTGCGCATCGAGAATAGATACGAGGTAGTCGGTGTCGAAAAACTCCTTCGCCTCGTCGCTTGTAAACTCGCTCTTTATGAGGTTATAGTACTTGTCCTCCTGCATCCAGAAGCGTATCGGCACGGGGAAGCCAAGCTTCTTGCGATCCGCCCACTCGTTGGGGAGCGTACGGTTAGCCGCCTTGCGGAAGATGTACTTGGTGTTCTTGCCGTTTATCTTGTATTCGTGCGGCAAGCTTTGCGCCTGCTGTATTACCTTTTTGTCAAGGAACGGCACGCGAAGCTCGAGCGAGCTTGCCATACTCATCTTGTCAGCCTTTAAGAGTATGTCGCCGGGCAGCCAGAGATTAAGGTCGAGATACTGCTTCTTGTCAAGCTCCGATTTGCCCTTGACGCGTGCATATATCGGCGCGGTGACTTCCTTTACGCTCGGTCCGACGCGGTACTCGCTCTTTAGCACGCGCATCGCATCCTTTTCGTCCCACACCATCGCCTGACCGATAAAATAGTCCTCGGGATTGCCGCTTGACTTTATGATAAGGTCGTGTCCTTTGAAATAAGGCAGCTTCTTTGCCACAGCCGCCGCCGCAACGCGGATGAATTTGGGCAGACGCTTGTATTTTTTCATCAACCCTGCCTCGTCGTACCACTCGTAGCCTGCGTAGATCTCGTCCGCGCCCTCGCCCGACAAAACGACGGTGACGTGCTCCTTTGCGAGTCTTGCGAGGAAGTAAAGCGGCAGGCAGGACGGATTCGACTGCGGCTCGTCCATATAATACTGTATATCCGAGAGGTTATCAAAGCACTCGTCGGCACTGATCATTTTGCGGTAATTCTCAATTCCGAGCTTGTCCGAAAGCTCCTTGGCGTAGTCGGTTTCGTTGAATTTATCGTAGTCAAAGCCGACGGAGAAGGTCTTGTCGGGCATAAGGCACGCTGTGATGTAGCTCGAGTCAACGCCGCCCGACAGGAACGCGCCGACCTTAACGTCGCTGATACGGTGCGCCTCGACGGACTCGTGCACCGTACGGTCTATTTCGTCAACGTATCGCTCGAAGTCGCCCGCGATTTCGGTAAAGTCCGCGTCCCAATAGCGCGCGGTCTTTATAGGCTCGTCCGTACCGAGCGAAAGCGTGAAATAGTGCGCCGCCGGGAGCTTGTATACGCCCTCGAAGAAGGTTTCGTCGAGAGAGGAATATTGGAAGGTAAGGTACGGACGGAGCGCGTTTTTGTTGAGCTTTTTGACAAATTTCGGGTGCTCTAAAAACGCCTTTATCTCCGAGCCGAAGATGTAGTCACCGTCCTCGGTGCGGTAGTAGTAAAACGGCTTGATGCCGAAGATATCGCGTGCGCCGTAGAGCGTGTTTTTATTCTTGTCGTAGATGACGAACGCGTACATACCGCGAAGATGCTCGGCGAGTCCCTCGCCCCACTTTTCGTATCCGTGAACGAGCACCTCGGTGTCTGTATCGGTCGCGAAGGTGTGACCGTCCGCAACAAGCTCCTCACGCAGCTCGGGGAAGTTGTACGTTTCGCCGTTATAGACGATGACGACGCTGCCGTCCTCGTTAAAGATCGGCTGTGAACCGCCCTCAAGGTCGATTATCGACAGACGGCGAAAGCCGAGCGCGATGTTTTCAGAAATAAACTCGCCCTCGGAGTCGGGACCGCGGTGGATAATGCGGTCCATCATCTTGTTAAGTATTTCTTTTTTGTTTTCAAGCTTTCCTGAAAAGCCTACAAATCCGCACATATTGGTTCTCCTTCTGAAAGGATTTTCTTGATTTTACAGAGTGTTTGGTTTGCGAAACCGTTCGTTTTGCTCGCGACCGCTTTGCGGTCCCCCGACCGGGGAGTATGAGGGGCAGAGCCCCTCATATCAAAGCGTGCGTGTTACGCGCGCACATTATAAACTAATATAATATTATATCATATATAAGTGCAAAAATAAAGTATAATCGCGTAAATTCTTCGCCCGAATGATGAAAAATCATTCATTATCGGGAAAAACGGTGATTTTCGCCTCTTTGTACCCGTCAATACCCGCTTTTTGGAGCGCACCGAATATGCGGTGGCGAAGCCCTTTGTTGTTTCGCTCCATCGAGGCGAGAAGCGTTTTCATCGACTCGCGCTCGGTGTTCTTGTCCGCCGGACACGGCGACTCGATAACGGGAAGAGGATGGCGGTTGACGAAATAGCGCACGTCCTTCTCCTGCGCGTAAAGAAGCGGTCGTATCATCGTAAGCTCCTTGCGCGAGAGGTACGTGACGGGCGAGAACGAGCCGAGCCTGCCCTCGTAAAAAAGGTTTAGCATAAACGTTTCCACAACGTCATCTTGATGATGTCCAAGTGCAAGTTTGGTGTAACCACGCTCAATAATTGCCGAGTTCAACGCGCCACGACGCATTTTTGCGCACAAACTGCAAGGGTTGCTTTCCTTGCGTACGTCAAAAACAATTTCTGCAA
>JAZSJI010000080.1:0-7294 GCA_045534235.1 Candidatus Flemingiibacterium sp.
AAGCCACGACATAAAATCGGAGAACATATGATGGTTTTTCGACTCCGTATTTTCCCAATATTCGCAAAGCGTGGTCGCGCCACACTCGATCCAATATTTGTATCCGGGATAGCCGTCAACGTTGATGATCTTGTAGGCGTAATCGGAAAGACCGCAAATATCGAGCGCGTAATAGAGTCTGCGAAGTCACAGGATACCGCAGGTATGATGAAAATTCTTTTCCTCGACCAGCTCCTTGAGCTGCAATTTCAGCGGCTCAAGCTCGTCGTAAATTCCGTGGTAGATGAACATAGCCACGGGCGCCTGATTGTGTACCTTACATCTGCCGTTTTCATCAATATATGTCTTGATTGTAAAACGCTTTTGCTCCTCGGCGAGCGCTTTGTAGTATTCCTCGCCGTCAGCGTCTCCTGCCACGCGCGCCGCAAGCTCGGTAATTCTGTAGAACATATACTCAAGCGCGGCGTTGGTAATCATTCTGTCGAAAACATACTTATCTCCGGGCGGCGTCCAATCGCGGAGTCCGAAATCAAGTAATCCGTCTGCATTCTTCCTGCGTCTTATGTAGGCGAGATAACGCTTGAAATAAGGCAGCGCGCTGATAAGATGCTCCGCTTTACCCGTATGCAGATACAGGCGGTACGGTACCTCAAACAGCACCGCATCACACACCGGGCCGTCGCCAAACCAATCGAGCGTCCATCCGAGCGACGGTACGAGCGAGAGCATCGATCCGTCGGAAAAAACGGCATCGTAGATATCCTGAACGTATTTCTTCATGAAATCGAGCATATCAAACGTAGTCAAAAACTGCTCCGTCGACGATGCCACGTCGTTAGCCCAGCCCATTTTTTCACGTGTTGGGCAGTCTGTGATGGTGTTGATGAAATTGGAGTAGGACGCCATAACGCCCATTTTGAAAAGCTTGTTGAGCGCCTCGTTTGAGCATTCAAACGTAGTTTTTTGCTTTATCGCCTGATGAACGAAAACGCCGCAGATCTCGAAATCGTCAATATCGCGGATTCCCTCGACCTCAAGATATCTGAAGCCGTGGTATGCGAACTTCGGCGACCAATTGAATCTTTTTCCCGAGCAGATAAATCTGTCAACCAAGTACGGTACATCTATAGTCTTGGGAGCGCAATTGTTGTAGTTGAGCGAGAAATCCTCGTAAACGTCCTCGGCGTGACGGATGATCAGCTCATCGCCCTTGTTTCCCGTAACGGTGATATTTTCGTAGCCTGCTATATTCTGTCCGAGATCGAAAACGTACTTGTTCTCGCCCGTTTTGTGAACCGAAACAGGATAATATCTTTCAAACTCACGAACAGCCTCGCAAGGACACTCGCGAAACACGCCCATAGGATACATCGAGTCGCGCTTGGCGTTTTTCCACTCGGAATCGTCATACTCCGCCGTGTTCCAATTCTCCTCATAGAGATTTGCGTCGAAATACTCACCACTTCGGAACTGATTGAATATAGTTGCGCTCTCGGGCTTACACTTCCAGCTATTGTCGGAAACGAGCACCGTTTCGCCGTCTATCTCAAGGCGAAGGATGAATTTCGGCAAATCGCGGTGCTGACACTGATCGTGCCCCCAACCAAGCGGAAGACTCTCGTTATAGAATCCGTTTCCGCAGTTGACCGCAAAAATATTTTCACCTTTTCTTAAAAGGTGTGAAACGTCGTACACGTTGTACCACAAAGTTTTTCTGTAGTCGCTGACGGGGGCGGTAAACAGATCCTCCGAAACCTTTTCGCCGTTTATATAGTAGTACGCGATTCCAAGGCCGCAGACGTAAAGCTTTGCGTTTTCTGTCTTATCAAGCACTGCCTTTTTTCTAAAGAGCGGTGAATAATCTCGCAGAGAATATTCGCGCTCGAACTTTACGTCGGGCTTTATAAATATGGCATAGTCAAATACGTTTTCCATTGCAATCTCCAAATGTACGTGTAATTTTTACAGTGATAATCAGTCCTCGGGCTTAACCTCAAGCTTTAGCGGATAATCGCCTAGCTTGTTTACCTTAAAGCCGTTCTTCTTGTATTCCTCATAGTCAAACGCCACAAGCTCGTCGATAGAAAGCTTGTGAAACCCGTAAAAGCTCTTCCACCACTCGTAGTCCGTGACAAGCTCCGAGCTAAGATACGGTAATTTATTTGTTATACTCGTGAGAAAAGAGAAACGGATTTTTTCGCAATCTCGCAAGCATATTGTCAGCATTTTACAGATCCACCGCGTCGGTGGCTCTATTCGAGTACACACGCTTTATCCAACGCTGATATACCTCGTCAAAGAGGCAGTTGTCAAACACTGTGTGTATCTCAGGCTCGAGTGAAAAGTGGAACTCGGTAAACGCTTTGGTCTGTTCCTCGATCTTCGACTCATCTCCGAGCGAATAGCGACGGATAAGCTCGGCGTACATCTTGCAAATGTCCGCGTGATACCAAAGGTATTTCCACGAAGCATTGCTATCCTTTTTCGCGTCGATATGCGTTGACTTGAACTCATCCACGAGCGCGTCAACTGCGTCCATACGCGCAGTCGCTGTTTTGAGTGCCGCAGGATTTTCGTTACGCATAAACTTCGCGTCAAACAGCTCCGAAATTTTCGCAAGGTACGCTTCAACAGCAGGGCCGTTCTCGCCGAACATATCGGCATAGTATTCGCGCGAGATGTCCTCAAATCGCGAATTCTTGTCCCAAAGTCCGCGAGCCATAGCATACATCGGAAGCGCGGTCGGGAGAGCTTGACGCATTTCCTGACAGCTGAGGTATCCCGCAAATCCAAGCTGATCGAGCGTAGTCACGTCGCGGTGGAGTGTTTTCGCGCAGGATGTGTAGCCGGGGTCAAGGAAGTGATCCCACATAAGATGGTAGTCGAATATCTGGGATTCGCATTTTACAAGCTCGCGCCATTCGTCAAGAAGCGCCATATTGAGCCCAAGCTCGCGAGGAAGCTTGACTTTGTTTGTTACAAACGGCGGTATTTCTACGTTTTCTTCCATTGGTGTATCCACGAATGCTGCGGAATACGTGCGTGTTATGGGCGCGAATTGGAAGATAAAGCGCTCGGGATTGTTAAGGCGCGCCTTTATAGGTGCCCACATAAGGTCAACGTATGCCTCATACTGAAGAATTACGTCAAGACCTGCCTCGGTGAGCTGCTTGTCCATCTCGTTGAGAATCTCCACGTACCAATCGGACGGGCGCAACTTGGTGCACTCGTCGCATTCGCAGAAGTTGTTAACTCCGTCCGCAAGGGAAATGCAAAGCACATCGATATACGGATTTTCCTTGCAGTATTTTACAACGGCCTCTGCCATCAAGCGTTTCACCTTTGGATTTGAGTAGCAAAGCTGAGTCGAATTGATTCCTCCTCTGAATTTGCGCTTGCCGTCGATCATTGCAAAGCATTGTCTAAGTTCAGGCGTGAGAAGGGGAGAATTTTCATCAGCAAATGACACGTCAAGGCCAAACGCGAGTGCGGTAAAGCCGTGACCTACTGCGAAATAGAGCAGTCCGCGCTTTATGATCTCCTCGTCAAAGCGCGCCTTTATACGGTGCGCATCTTCAAGGGTGATCGGCTCGGGAGAGAGAAACGGATTATGCTGATGAGAGTACCAACGGTTAAAGAAGGGGAACGGCGTAAAGAACTGAACGTAGTATTCGTTGAGTCCGACGCGCGGCATCCACTCGACCATATTGAAAATGTGCTCGTAGTTAAGCGCGCCCTCGACAACGATACCCCTATGTCTGTATGACGGAACTTCTTGTATTCTTACAGTTAGGCTTTCTGCAGTGAGCGGCTTTTTTGGTATGATCTCGCCGTCAGCGCCAGGGCGCACCCACGCGCAACCAAGCGCACGAAGGAAGCGATAAGCTGCGATAAGCACGGCTCGTTCGTTTGCGCCCGTGATAATACCGGTACCGTCCTTTACGTCAATTAAAATTTCGTCGTCAAAGCGTGAATACGCAATTCGGTCAGCGCGTCCAACCCATAGCACGTTGGTAATTGACGGATCGTACTCACCGTACGTGCGCTGGTCAATAAGCAACCGTCCGTCGATCGCTTTCAGACAGCGAGCAAGTTCGTCGATTGCATAGTTTACCGTTTTGTTATTGTCGATCTTGGCGAGTGTGATAGTGGTCATATATTCCTCCACAGAAATTGATGCCTTTGATACGTTAAAGACAGTTTACACCTTTTAAGCTTGAAAGTCAAGTGACAAATCGCCTGTAATTATGGAGCAATCAACCGCGCATATAAAGCGGCAGATTATATATTCCGAAGAACACCCTCAATGAACACCTTTGCGCCTGAAATATCCTTCAGTCTGTCTGCGCCCGCCTCACGCTCAATGGTGAGATATCCGTCGTAGCCAATACGCTTCAAAGCGGCGAGGTAAGCAGGGTAGTCAACGTCGCCCGTGCCGACTGCGACCTCCTTGAAGTAGTCTGCCGCGTTGAGCCCCTCAATACCGCCAACTGCAAAGCTGTCGTAAATTATTTTGGGATCGGTGCGCACAAGCATTTTGCCGTCCTTTATATGGGTGTGAATTATGTAAGGTGCAAGAATTTCAACAGCCTCGACGGGGTCTTGACCTGTAACCATAACGAAATTGGCGGGATCGAGATTTACGCCGACTCCGCCGTCGGTATCCTTTATGAATGTGCAAAGCGTTTTCGCACTTTCGGGACCGGTTTCAATGGCAAGTGTTACGCCGCGGCTTTTTGCGTAAAGTCCGCAGACGCCGAGTGCTTCAAGCATAACGCCGTAGCGCTCCTCGTTTTTATCATCGGGAATGACACCGATGTGAGTGGTGACAACAGCGGTTTCGAAATCCTCGGCTAAATCAATGATGCGCTTTGTTTTTTCAATTCTGAGCGGATTGTATGCCGCGATCTGATAGCCGTAACCGCCCATATCTCCGCACAAAGCACTTACTTCAAGCCCGTTGTCCAAAAGTAGCTTTTTATATTTGGCGCGCGCCGCCTTGTTAAGCTCGTCAGCGGAGAAAACGCCTTCGGTTGCGTATATTTGAACTCCACTAAAGCCAAGCTCTGCGGCACGCTCAATTCCTATGTCAACGCCTTCCTTAAAGCAGTCTGTAATTACACCTAATTTCATAAATGCCTCCATTATTTTGACAGGAGCTCATCACGGAGTCTGATAACCTCGAGCGTTTGAGCGATGTCGAATGAAACGGTCTTTTCGTCGAAAAATCTTACGATGTCACAGAGAAGCTTACCGAAAAATTCCGACTCTACTTTTTTGTATATGGGCTTGCCGTCGGCATCCTCGCCCGAAATCGAATAGGGAAGCTTCGGCGCATATACGAGTGCAGCCTGCTTGCCGCTTTCGGTGGAAAGATAGCAGATGCGGTGATTGCCTTGGCAAACGACGCTCGTGTCTGTGATGCTCTCGCCGAGTATCTTTACAGCCATTTCTATCATATGTATACAGTATTCGGGGAAATTTCCGCCGCAGCCCGTTATTATTGTATTTTTGCTGTCGGAAAAGGCGGCGAGCTCGTCGGCGTATCTGAGTGCGGAGGTGCTGAAGAACGGCGCGCCGTATTTTTCTGCCAGAGCAAATATCTCCTTCGCTTCGTCATAATTTGGCGCAAACGTCTTGTCGATAAACGTCGGCTTGCCGTATTTTAAAACCTCTTTTGCGTACTCCAAGTGCTTTTCGGGATTGCTTGGCGCAAGAATAATGATAGCGTCGCATTCCGTGCAAAGCTCATCTATGGTTGCACATTTTTTAGTGCCGTAATCAGCACACCATTTGTCGGTCGTAACTCCGTCCAGCGGTGAGGTGTCAAGCTCCGCCCACACGTGAGTCACCTTATAGTCACTGCCTGCGTCATCTATCCACGCAGGGTAGTTGTTTGCGTGCCACTCGCTTATGTAATAATCAACAAATCCTATTTTTTTCATTTTAAGCAAATCTCCTTCTTAACATCGGAGGACGCGTAAAGCATATCGAGAAGCTTTGCGCTCTCAAGAATGTTTTCGATGTTGCTTCTGTTCTTCACACCGCTGTTTGCTGACTCAATAAACGCTACGCTTTCACACAAATACATATCTGGGATATCGTATTCGGGGCAAACCGTTTCGAGCGTCGTTCCGTCGTAAAACTCAAATTTGCCGCAATAGGTAAGACGTGCGCCGCCCTTGTCGCCCATAAAGTCAATAAACATTTCGTTTTTGGCGATATTTTGAGCCCAAGCACCGTTGAAGGAAATGCTTGCCTTGTCGGTTCTGATGTGTCCCGTAATAAAATCGTCCACGTCGTTGGTTCCGTTTTCAACGTCCGACGTATCCTCTGCCCACATAAATTTGTATTTGTACGACTTCATATCCTTTGCTATTTCCGAGTAAGCATCGCAAGTAACGGTTTCGATTTTTGCGCCGCCCATTACGTAGAGTATGAGATCGAGGAAATGGACACCCCAGTCAATGAGAACGCCGCCGCCCGACTGCGATTTCGTGGTAAACGCGCCGCCAAGGCCCGGGATAGAACGGAAGCTTCTGAAGGAGCAGTAAACGTGGTACAGCTTACCAAACTTTCCCTCGCGGCACATTTCCTCAAGCATTTCGATCGACTTATTGTAGCGGTTGCAAACACCGATGTTGAGTATCTTCCCCTGCTTTTTTGCCTCTTCAGCCATTTCGCAGGAAAGCTCATAGTTTACAGTGATGGGCTTTTCGCAGAAAACGTGCTTGCCTGCACGAAGCGCGTCCATAGTTATGGTGTAGTGAGAGTAGTTGGGGGTGAGAACGTATACAGCCTCAACCTCTTCATCCGCAAGCGCGACTTTGTAATCGGTAATTACGGCTTCAATGAACGGGAATTTCTTTTTTGCTTCCTCTGCCTTTTCCTCTATTAAGTCGCAAGCGTATTTGATGCGTACGTTGTCCATCTTTTCAAATGCGGGGAAGTGAGCGTTGTTCGCTATTCGCCCGCAACCGATAACGGCAATTACAGTTTTTTTCATAATAAAACCCTTTCCATCAATTAAATAAGTTACTATAGCCGTTCAAGCTATAGCGCAAGAAGTGTTGTTTTGCCACAATTTAATTGTACCTTAAGGTGCGCTGTATGTAAATGTTAATGCTTTGGCTTTTTGTTGTCATTTTTTCATATTGTTGTTAAACAATTTTGAAGAGCCGCTACTGTCTTGTTATAATGGATTTACAGTTAGAATGGGCGAAGAGGTGGTACAATGAAGGGAAAAGGTGAGCTTTCAAGGAGCACTCCTGAGGTACAGTATCACGTTAATATA
>JAZSJI010000210.1:0-3819 GCA_045534235.1 Candidatus Flemingiibacterium sp.
AATTTTGGATTTTTTCAAGTATAACGCTCCCGTCGGCGCACCGACGGAGTGTTATACTCAGTCAAAATAGTGCGCGATAGTGTGCTTCGCCGTGTGGCGGAGCTTTTCGACGTCCAGCGTTTTGTATTCGCCGTTTTCAAATAATATCTTACCGTCGCACATCGTCATATAAACGTCGCAGTCATGCGCCGAGAACGCGATTGTAGCGTACGGATCATACATCGGGATATTGTTGAGTGCGTCGAGGTCGAAAAGTACGATATCCGCTCTTGCACCAGCCTCGATCTTGCCGCAGTCAGCTCTGCCCTGAGAGAGCGCACCCGAGTGCCATGCCATTTTGCAGATGTCACTCATCTTGATAACGTCGGCGATGCGGGTTACGCCCTTGTGTATAAGTGCCGCAGTCTGAAGCTCGCGAAGCACGGACAGCGCGTTGTTCGATGCAACACCGTCGGTTCCAAGTCCGATGTTGACGCCTCTCTCGAGCATTTTATGAACGGGAGCAATACCGCTCGCAAGCTTTAGGTTGCTCACGGGATTGTGCGCCACTGTGACGCGGTTCTGTGCCATTAATTCCATATCGCGTTCAGTTACCCAAACGCAGTGCGCCGCGGTAGCCGTTCCTGTTTTTGACGGCACAAGTATACCGCAGTCGGTGAGAAATTCAACGGGCGTTTTGCCGTTGTGGCGCGCCTTGCACTCCTCGTGCTCGCGCTCGGTCTCCGAAACGTGCACCTGCATACCGAGGTCACGCTCGTGCGTGTGCTCTGCTACCTCACGAAGATAGCGCTCGCGGTTGGTGTACTCCGCATGAACTGACATATCAACGCGAATGCGTCCGTCACCTGCGCCGTGATACTCGTCGACGAGGCGTACGGCCTCCTCAAAACGAGAATCGCCCTTTATGGTAGCGTCATCCGCAAACGATACAAGACAGCGCGAAATATTCGCCTTAACGCCGATATCGAGTGCCGCCTTTGCGGTCTCGTCGCAGAAGAAGTACATATCCGAGAAGGATACGGTACCGCCGCGGATCATCTCGGCAATAGCAAGCTCGCTGCCGACTCTGACCGATTCGGGAGTGAGTCTGTCCTCGGCAGGATATATCTTTGTTTCAAGCCAGCTCTGGAGCGGCAGGTCCTCGCCTATTCCGCGAAAGAGCGTCATAGCCGCGTGACAGTGTGTGTTATAAAGCGCAGGCGTTAAAAGCTTGCCCGTGCAGTCGATAGTACGGTCGCACTCACCATCGTATTTGCCGACAGCCGTTATAAATGCGCCGTCAACGAGAATGTCACCGGTCAGCGACTTACCGTCGCCCGTTAAGATAAGCGCGTTTTTTAGTAAAGTTTTCATTTTTTATCCTTTGATAATGTTTATTCGATTGAGTCTGTTCTTATTCCGAATCTGTCTCTTTGTCCGTTTCCTCGGGAAAATACATATCACTAAACGCATCAGCGAGCCGCTTTATCTGCGTGAGCTTGTCTATCGACGCGTCAGCACCGGCGTAAGCTATCGTATTTTCGCAAAGGAATTTCATTCCCGTGGGGAAAGCAGACTTGAACGCGTGACACGGCGGCGTGTAGAGATTCATACAGAACGTACCGCCCGGCGCGTGTGGGTCGGGCGACTCCTCGCGAATGTACTCGTCGTACCAATCCTCAACGCTTAAAGAGCCGCAGATAATGTCGCGGAATGCCTCGACATCCGAGTGACTTTCGGCGGTCATGGCAAAGCGATAGACTTCATCTTTTATATATATCTCTGCCTCTGCACGGTAACGGCCGTTGACGAGTCCGCCGTCAACGTATCTTGCGACGGAGCTTCCGCCGATGTCGAAGGTTTCGATGTCGTCACCGCGCGCGAAATTGCGCCCAAGCGGTGAATCCGAGCCGTCCCCGTCGTAGCCGTAGCTTATCTCGGACTCGACACGAGGGCCGCCTGTAAAGCTTTTGTAAAAGTACACACGGTCGCGGTGCTCGTTTTTACAGCTTTGCTGAATATACCCCGGAAGCTTGAACCGGCGCAGGTAATGCCCGAAGCCGTAGCCAACCTCGTCTTGCATATATCCGGGGCTAAAGTGAGCTCTGTAATCGTGGGCTTTGCGCCAATCCGCCGGCTGTCTGCCGATGCGGCTGCAAAGCGACAGATAAACGTATGACGGAAACGGTGTATAAGGGTCAACTCGAAGTGCAGTTTCAAAATCCTCACAGCACGCCGCTATAGCCTGCTCACCGTCCTTTGTAAGCTCGGTTTCGGGATTCATAAACGGCGTACTCCAAAGGGCGGTCAACACCTCTTTGACGTAAAATTCGCCGCCGTCACTCGGAGTGTTGCGCGAGAGAAAACGCTTGTCGCATACGGCGGAAAAGCCGTACTGCCTTATTTCATCAAGTAAGCGTTCTATATCATAGCGTCCGAACGGCGTTATTACCGTTCCCTTCATCGGTTGCGGCTCAAACGCATCCGTGCCCCAGCCAATGTATGCCTGAAGGCCGTCGCGGTCGTCACATATCGCAAACGCAAGCTGCTGACGAAGCGGCGAGTAGAATGCACAGCGAAGCTTGTCAAAATCGCGGTCAAGCGTGTACGTTACGGCGGGGCTTTCGACGAAGCTTACAGAGATACGCAGGTGCTTTGCGAGCGTTTCCGCTATCTCAACGACCTCGGCGTAAACTCCGGCGCCCGAAAAGGTGCAGTCTATCTCTGCGGTGAACTGCTCTTTGCCGACCTTGTAGAAAATATCGAGATAGGAGTTGGCGGCTAAAAATACCGTATAGCCGTCAGCCTCTATTGTTATTTCGTAGTCGTTTTCAATAAAAAAATTCAGTATTGCCGAGCGTATATCCTTTTCACGAACATCCTCGAAGGTGACAAACAGCCTTATCGGCAGAGCCTCGTCCTCGGGCGGCGGCACTATGTCTATACCGTCAGTATCGTTGTCGGGTGAGCCGTCAAAAAGCGGCCCACCGTCAGGCGATAACATATCTGCGCTCAAATAAGATGCAAGCGAACGAAGAAACCACTCGGTCTCCGACTCTGTAGCACTGCCGCTGTTCATTGTGAGTAGCACCTTATCCGGCGCACTCGGAACGGGCAAATATAGGCAAGAGCCGCCATAGCGGAGCATTTTTGTTACAGCATCTACCGCGTGCGCGCATTCGGAAATATCAAGCGCCGAGCTCGAACGTGATAAAACAACGTAATCGGTCATTTGCGTTTGTTATCCAAGCGTGCGAAGAATGTACGCGGCAACCGTCTTGGTGTAAGCAACGAGCTTGTCGCACTCGATAAATTCGTTGGGCTGATGCGCACCGCCAACCTTGCTGAATTCTCTGCCGCAGCCGAAAGCGAAGGCACGCGAGCTGCCGTGCTTCGAAATAACGGAGAGGTCAGAAAGACACGAACCGCAAACGAGGGGCTCCTTGCCGGTTGCCTCGCGCGATGCCGCGAGCATATCGAGAATATCGTCGCTGTCCGGTTCACAGTGAACGTAGTGGAAGAAGCGTGTACGAGGCTCAAAGCCGTCGCCGATGATACCGAGAGGCGCAAGACGCTCCTTGATGATATTGTGAATTCTGTCAAACTCCGCGTAAATCTCGTCCTTGGTCTTGTCGGTGTAGTAAACAAAGTGTACTTCGCCTACACCCAAGTCCATACCGTTGTTTCCGGCACGGATACCCATATATCTTAAAGAGGTTTTGGGTATAATTGTTCCTGCATAAAATCTGTTTGCTTCCAACTCTTCACTGCGGTTTTTCGCAAATCCGTCTATAACATCAAGAACAACAGGGATAGCCAGTGCTGCAGTTTTTGCACTGT
>JAZSJI010000024.1:0-4274 GCA_045534235.1 Candidatus Flemingiibacterium sp.
CTTTGGCTAATTTTGCGCGCAGCGAAGCGTCCGCGCCTCCCCACCGTATGCTAACTTCGCCGTCCAGCGAAGCGAGGACGGCAACCACTCCTGACGTGATATTGCCATCGTCCGACTACCGCTAAACAGTTGCCGGGATGCAGGGTTCCCGGCTGGGTGTGGCGCGGTGCACGAGGTTCGGAGCGCAGATGTGCTGACCGAGAGCGCTAAATCACTATTTCTCGCTCACAAACCAAATATGAGCGAAGCGTCGTATAAAGTTTTTTGCCAGGCTTTTTTTCAAAAAAGCCGCGTATCCCCACAAAAAGGAGAAAACCAATGTATGACTACGCCATTATATTCGAGGGCGACAGCTCGCCGCTTGCCGCAGAGCTTTGCGAGGCACTTTCCGAGCTCGGGCTCACGCGTGAGAGCACGGACACGCTGACGCCCGAGCTGCTCGCCGCACTTAATACCTACCGCGAGGCAAACGGACTTACCACACAGAATTTCTGCGAGCCCGTCACACTGCGCGCGCTCGGCATAGATGCCCGCGGTGACGAGCTTCTATCGCTCGCACGCGCCGCCGAGGCACTCGCCGACACCGAGGTTGGATACTACGACGTCTGCCGCGAAATAGTAAACGAAAGCCGCGCGCTCGGCATCACCGTGAGCGAGGCAATAGCCCGTCGCGGCGTGCTTGGACAAGCGCGCGGCAGTATAAGCGAAAGTGCGATGAGAGCGGCAGCTTTAGCCTTCATCGGTTAGCGAAAATTCTACCTTTCGCGTGATAATATCGCAGTCCTCTACGCGTACGCGTACGCGCTGCCCGAGGCAGAACATTCTGCCGCCGTCGCCAATAAGCCTGCGCGATTTTTCGTCAAACTCGTACCAGCCGCGAAGCGTGTCAATACGCACAAGCCCCTCGCAGGTGTTAGATAGCTCCACGAAAAAGCCAAAGCCCGTCACCGAGCTTATAATTCCCTCGAACTCCTCGCCGACCTTTTCGGACATATAGAGCACCTTGTAAAGGTCCTCTATGTCACGCTCGGCAGAAAGCGCGCGAAGCTCGTTCTCGGTCGACATCTCCGCCGCATCTGCGGCAAATGCCTCGTAACCTTCGAGATTATCGCCGTTTATCTCGCCGTGAAGCGCGGCCTTGATAATGCGGTGCACCGCAAGGTCGGGATAGCGACGAATGGGCGAGGTGAAGTGGCAGTAAAGCTCACAGCCAAGCCCGAAATGCCCCTCTGCTACGGGAGAATACTTCGCCTTCATAAGCGAGCGGAGCATAATCGGCGTAACTACCGTCGAAAGCCCCTTTTCACGCGCCTCGATTGCCACGTCGCGGTAGGACGACGGTAAAATCTTACGCCTACGCAAAGGGCGCACGTCAAGTCCTAAATTGTGGATAAACTCGGCAAACGTCTGCACCTTTTCGGAGGACGGCTCCTCGTGTATGCGGAACACGCACGGAAGCGACATCGACACAAGCCAGCTCGCCGCCGCCTCGTTCGCCGCGAGCATAAACTGCTCTATCATTCGCTCGGTCACACCGCGCTCACGCGGCACAATGTCAACAGGGCTTCCGTCCTCGCCAAGCAGTATCACCGACTCGGTGGTTTCAAGCTCAAGCGAGCCGCGCTCGCGCGATTTTTCGAGCAGTTTTTCGTAAAGCTCGACCATTAAAGGAAGCGTGTCCGCAAGCAAAAACTCGTACTTATCATAAAATTCAGACGTCTTTCCAAGCGCGAGCGCATCGTTCATTTCGTGGTACACACCGCGCATTTTCGAGGAGATGACCGCCTCGAAAAACTCCGTTTCAAGCACGTTCGCGTCCTTGTCAAGGCGTATCATAACCGACAGCGTGTACTTGTCGCTGTCGCGATTGAGTGAGCACACTCCGTTCGATAATTCTTCAGGCAGCATCGGCACGACCTTGTCCGTAAAATACACGCTCGTGCCGCGTCTGAACGCCTCATCATCGAGCGCACTTTTCGGCTTTACGTAGTGTGTAACGTCCGCGATGTGCACGCCGAGCAGATAGCCGTCGCCGTCACGCTCAAGCGAGATGGCATCGTCAAAATCCTTCGCGTCCGCACCGTCTATCGTGAAGATAACCTTATCGCGCAGGTCTACCCTGCCCGTCAAGTCACAGCCGCCGACAATAGCGCGTGCCTCGGAAAGCGTTGCATCGTCAAAGCGCGTTTTGATTCCGTTTGCCCAGAGTATCGCCTGATAGTTAGCCGCGCGCGAATCGGTCGGGCCGAACACGCGGAGCACCTTGCCCATAGCGTGTGAATCGCCCGACGCATCGGGGTAGCGCGTGATACGCGCGAGCACCTTGTCGCCGTCGGCAGCGCCGTTAGCCTGCGCGGTCGGGATGACGAGGCGGAAGGATAGCTTCGCGTCGTCGGGATAGACGTATATCTTCGTCTGCGGCGCTTTCACGGGCGTTTTTTTACCTTTCTTACCCTTGCCGACCTTCGTCTTTGGCGCACTCTGGCGCACTATTTTGAGCGTGCCGACGACCTCTGTCAGAGCGCGTTCAACTACGCGCAGTACAACGCCCTCGCGGTGCTCGCCGTCCTTGCGCGTGTTCCCCTTGAAGTCACGCTTAAGAGATACCATAACGCGGTCGCCGTTCATCGCGCCGCACGAATCGTCACGCGATATAAAAATATCGCCGTCGTCCTGAATCAAAAAGCCAAAGCCGCGCGTGGTGGCACGGTACGTGCCCACAATATAGCCCGACGAGGCGACGGAGATAAGCTTGCCGCGCTTGGTTTCGCATATTTCCCCGTCGCGGATAAGCGCATCGACAGCCGCAGCAAAGGCGTCGTATTCGCCCGTATCGAGCGCCAAAAACGCTGTCAGCTCACGCATATCCATCGGCGTGTAGAATTCGCCCGTTACGGCATCTCGAACGAGCCCTATAATTTCATCATACGTTTTTATCATTAATATCACTCCCTTCAAAAAGCAGAAAGCCGCGTGCCTTTACGGTTAGCATTTGCGCGTTTATGTAAAACAATACGCAAAGTGTCCGTTTTGGCAAGCGGCTTTATAAATTCGCCTTAATTACTTTTCGTCGTCGACAGCCTCGGTGGTATCTGCGGTATCTGCAGTATCATCGGTGGCTTCTGCATCGGTAGTATCAGCAGTGTCTGCAGTATCAGCAGTGTCTGCAGCATCGGTGGTATCAGTAGTATCGGTGGTATCGCCAAGCTCGGGAGCGAAATCGTGATCGTGGTCGTGATCGTGCTCTTCGGTTACGGTGCCGGGATCAAGGGTAATAGTCTGATCCTGTGCAACGTACATAACAACAACGAGTACGCAGAACAGAATAGCAACGACAGAGGTTACCTTACCGAGCACCTTGTCGATGGACGAGCCCTTCGTCTTGCCGAAGAAGGTTTCAGCGCCGCCTGCAATAGTACCGGGCATCTTGTGCGATTTGCTGCTCTGAAGAAGAACGGAAGCTATAAGAAAAACCGCTGCAACGAGCAGAATAATACCGATAATAATATCAAACATTTTAATTGTCCTCCAAAAATTTGTTATCTATAAACTCAGATATAAGCATTGTACCACAAATCGAGCATAATTGCAAGAGGTTTTTGAAAATTTATGTAAATATTTTTTGAAACGTACGGTATATAGCTCTACGGAAGGAAAAATATTTTTGTAAAACCTATTGACAACTACTTAAGTTTGTGGTAGTATATATATGTTGCAAACAGAAAGCATCTCAACGTGGAGAGATGTCCGAGCGGTTTAAGGAGCCGGTCTTGAAAACCGGTGACTCTCGTGAGGGAGCCGTGGGTTCGAATCCCACTCTCTCCGCCATTTTTCTTTTGCTAACTGAATAATTAGTTCGGCAAATACGGAGAAGTACTCAAGTTGGCCGAAGAGGCGCCCCTGCTAAGGGTGTAGGTCGGATTTAAACCGGCGCGAGAGTTCAAATCTCTCCTTCTCCGCCAAAAAAAGCACTGCGAAAGCAGTGCTTTTTGCTTTATTTAGCGGAGATTTGAACCGAGCGACGGTTTCGGCGCGAGAGGGAGCGTTGCGAGCGCCGCCGGTGGCGGATGAAGCGAGCATAAGCGAGTGACGATTAAAGGAGTATTGCGAACGGCAGTGAGCAAGACGACTATGAATCGGAGGTGGTCGTAAGACCAAATCTCTCCTTCTCCGCCAAAAAAAGCACTTACAAAAGTCGGGTTCTCATAAGGAAGTTTGCTTATGGTACGTAGGTTTGCTACGCTGTAAACAAATAATTATCGCCGACAGAAAAT
>JAZSJI010000034.1:0-21949 GCA_045534235.1 Candidatus Flemingiibacterium sp.
GCCTTTAAGTAGCCCTCGGGGCTGAAAACGCCGCCGCAAAGGGAAATCGGGGTGACGGCAACACGCTTGTTGATTATCGGAATACCGTATTCCTTCGAGAGATTCTCACCGGTTATGACGAGCTTTTCTGCGGTTTTGGTGTTCTTATCGTAAATTTTTTCGGCGAAGCGATTTTCGTCTTCCGTTGCACAGTCGAGCAGGGAAATGCTCATTGTGATCGTGCGGATGTCGAGGTTCTACTCACGTATCATATTTATTGTTTCTAAAATATCTGCGGTATTAAACATTAGCTTAACCTCTCAATAGCTCAAATGGTGTGCATTGCAGAGAAGATGTCCTCGTGCATGGTCTGGATAACGAGTCCCGACTCCTTGCCGAGCGAGTTCATTTTATCGACAAAATCGGTGAAGGGGATTTTAAGATTGTCGATATCGACGAGCATTATCATTGCGAAATAATCGCTAAGAACGCTCTGCGAGATGTCGACGATGTTTGCGCCATACTCTGCGCAGCTCGTTGCGACCTTCGCGATAATTCCCATTGCGTCTTTTCCTGTTACGGTAATAACTGCTTTCATTTTGTGTGTCCTTTCGTGAAATAAATATCTACTCATATATATAATACACTATTTCGGCAGATTTTTCAAGATGTTAGCGAGATAAAATACGAATGTTTTTATATTTTTGTAGGTGCACACCGTGTTTTTATTTCCATGTTCATAAATTTACACTTATTTCGTTGAATTCTTCATTTTATTCGTTGAATAATACATTGCAATTTTCTTGACTGTATGCTATAATATAACTGCGTCAAAGCAGAAAAGCTAAATAAATAGACGGCGCATAATCATTTGTCTTTGAGTTGGAGGAATTGGTAATGCTTAAAATAGGAATTGTAGGCTGCGGCAATATTTTCACAATGCACGCAACGAGCGCACATCATCTTGAAAATTCACAGATCGTTGGTGTCTGCGATATTAAGAAGGATCGTGCAGACAAGGCTGCAAAAAAATACAACTGTAAAGCGTATTATGATTACAAGGAACTGATAAATAAGGATAACATCGACGTTGTTCACATATGCGTACCCCATTATCTTCATCCTATCATTTCAAAATATGCTATAGAAGCAGGTGTGCACGTTCTTTGCGAAAAGCCAATGAGCATAAAATACGAGGACGCGCTTGAAAACGTCGCACTTGCGGAGAAAAACGGCGTAAAGTACGGCATTATTTTTCAGTGCAGATATAATGACTCTGCCAAATTGGTTAAGGAAAAGATCGAGGACGGTACGCTTGGCAAGATCATTTCTGCAAGAGTGGTGCTTACTTGGTGCAAGCCCGACGAGTACTACAGTCTGTCCGACTGGAAGGGCACGTGGGAAAAAGAGGGCGGCGGTGTTCTAATAGATCAAGCTATTCATTCCATTGATCTCGCCAATTGGTTTATAAACGACGAGGTTGAGCACGTTCAGGCGCATATGTCAAATCGCGGTCATTCCATTATGGAGGTTGACGATACCGCTGAGGGCTTTATCAGGTACAAAGGCGGAGCAACCCTCGGATTTTGGGCAATGAACAACTACGGCTGTGACGAGCCCATTGAAATACGACTTTTCTGCGAAAACGGAAAAGTAACGATGGACTATGACAATGCAGAAATCGTACTTAACGACGGACGGCGTTTTTCGACAAAAACGACAGTAGACCCCGACGTAGTATACGAGGACGGAAAGGATTATTGGGGCTTCCAGCATATTCGTGAAATTAAAGACTTTTACGATGCTGTTGAAAATGACAGAGAGCCGACTATAAGCGGTAGGGAAGCTTTGAAGATTCAAAAATTAGTTTGCGAAATTTACGAAAAGGGAACAAAAAATTTCGAAAGAAATTCGATTGATTAAATTACGAACGTACGGCACTCTTGAGTCCGCATTATGAGTATATGAATAGTTTACCGCCTCCGACATAATGTATCAGGTGTTATGTCGGAGGCGGTTTATATTTAGTTAAGCTTTTATGGCAAAGAGTTTACTGACTGACAAGCTCAGCGTCCTCTTTTGCTTTCAACTGGGCTTCAATAATTTTTCTGTCGCGACGGGATGCCCAAAGCACGTATTGCATCGTAATGGTTACAAAAATCATCAAAGCACCGAAAATGTAAAATGCGAGGTTATAGCTACCGAGGAGATCGTACAAAAGGTTGCCAAGCGGTGAGCCTACAGCAAAGCCCGCGGTGCTTGCGGCGGCAAAAAGACCTACGAATTTTTCAAACTCCATATTGCCGAAAAACTCCATTGCGAAAAGCGGAAGCATAACGGTTTCAAGCGGAAGTGCAATCGAGCCAAATACGGTCCTGGCAAATGCAATAATATGTCCTACCGGAGTATTCGAGACAAGTACAAGCCCCGTTATGGAAAAGAATGCACAAGAGAGCGCAATGTTCATAGAAAGGCGCATGCCGAGCTTGTCATACATAAATCCGCTGGAGAATTTCGATACGGTAAGTAAAATACTGCTCACACTTGAAATCGTGGCAACAAGTGCCGGAGCCAGTCCTAAATCATACATGTGCGGAATGGCGATACCTCCAAGACCTTGCAGTGTCATTCCCGTCATAAACATACATACAAGTGCGAGGTAAAAATACGGCTTTTTTACGGCGTCATTGTAGCTCATTCCGTACCAGCCCTCACCTCTCGCCTTCCGTTTTTTTGCCACAACCACAGTCTTGCCGCTCTCGCCCTTTGGATTTTCACGGAAGAATATGATAATGAGCAATAGCATAACTGCTAAAACTGCTGTAACAAGATGGTATGATGTGCGGTAGCCGAACGGCTTGCCCTCTGCAAATATGATCGGGGATATGATCTGTACAGCAATGGCGCCGCCAATACCGTTAGCGGCTAGTATTGCACCGGTTACGGTTCCTTTATTTGATTTGCACCATTTGTTTACAACTGCACTTGTCATAGTCGTGGTGGTCCAGGAGATACCTATGCCAAGGAAAAGGCTTCCTATATAGAACCCGTACAGAGTATTTGCAACCGAGTTTATGAGCGCAAAGCAGATAAGGCAAATAAATCCGGCGCAAATGAGCTTCTTTGTACCAAAGCGGAAAAGAAGCTTGCCAAAAAACAAATTCAGCACTGTTGTTGTAATATATCTTATTGTGTTGCTAAGGGAAAAAGCACCTCTGGGGATGTCTAATGCCTCGGTAATAGCAGTCAGGTACAAATTAGCGCCGCTGCTGCAAAATCCTAGGCTGATTGCTACTATCAAAAAGCAAAGTGCGATCATCACCCAGGTATAATCGAATTTTAGCTTCTTCGGTGCTTGCTCGTCCATAATGAACCTTCTTTCAATAAATATTACACCATACATTATATCAAATACGGTATTATTGTAAATAGAAAAAAAGAAGCAATATGGAATTTTTGAAACAAAATTTGATACTGTTATTGCAAATTTGCTTGGCGTATAGTATAATTGTTGTGATATAAAATCGTATATATCGGAGATGTAATATGCTTAACAATATAGAAAATTTGAAAATTATATCCGCACTGCATCAAACAAGCAAACCCTACGGAACCGTTAAGTCCAGAAAAGCGCACGGCTTCAGCATCCGCGTTCGTGGCTCTATGCAATATATTTTTGAAGATAAAACGATAACCGTAAACGAGGGCGAAATGATATTTTTGCCCAAGGGCTGCAGCTATGAATATAAAAAGGTATCAGAGGGTGATGCCATCGCTACGATCATCAATATGGAGGGCGATTTTGGTGATATGGGTGTGTCGTGCTATTCCATAAAGGATTTTTACAATGCCGAATACATAATGCACCATTTTGCTGACCTATGGAAATTCGGCAGCCAAAGTCAGAAATATGAGTGCTTTGCGCTCTTATATAGCTTGATTGCTTACGTTTCCAACTTGGAGGAATTGAAATATCAGGACAAAAAGAAGCAAAGTGTGATAGAACCTGCACTCGCATATTTACAGCGTCATATCTACGACAGTGACCTAAAAATTGATGAATTGCATCATTTGTGCGGTGTTTCTGATACATATTTCAGAAAAATATTTATCGCGCGCTTTGGGACAAGCCCAAAAAACTATGTGCTCGGAAAACGCATTTCGTATGCTAAATCTATTATCGACAGCGGTGAATTCAGCACAGTCAGGGAGCTTGCGCTGATGGTTGGGTATAAAGATCCTCTCTATTTCGGAAAGGTATTCAAGCAGCATTACGGCGCATCGCCTGTTGATATGAACCGATGATGTGAGCATATCGAAGAAAATTCGTATGATTAAGCTTATTATTGACACACAAAGAAAATAGTGGTATAATATGGGCGAAGTACAACAAAAAATAAAGCAAATAGGCAAAAATACTTTATTTTGAAAGGCGGCTTTAGCTATGAGGAGTGCTAAAATCGATATGCTTTCGGGGTCGATTACTAAAGGCATTATTTCTATGACGATCCCGATTATGATAATGAACGTTATGCAGAATATGTTCAATCTTATTGATATGACTGTTCTCGGGAAATTCGCAGACGATGCGGCGGTCGGTGCTGTAGGTGCGTGCAGCTCGATAATAGCTCTGTTCACAGGACTTTTGATAGGCATTTCCGTGGGTTCAAACGTAATCGTTGCGAGGTATATCGGAGCAGGCAACAAGGAAAAAGTCGAAAAAGCTATCGGTACAGCCTTGTTTTTTGCAATGCTTGGCGGACTTGTTTTGCTTATTATTGGCGTAAGCTTTGCCGAGGTTTTCCTTAAATGGACGAACTGTGACGAAAGCTTAATACCCCAGGCGGTGCTGTATTTCAGAATATATTTCCTCGGTGTTCCCGTAGTGCTGCTTTATAATTTCAGCGCTTCGATTTTGCGAGCGATGGGTGACACGAAGCGTCCAATGTATTTTCTTTTGATGGGCGGCGTTCTTAAGATTTTGCTTAATCTTTGCGGTAGTGCCGTTTTTCATATGGGAAGTGCGGGCGTTGCTCTCGCAACGATTGCGTGCAACGCACTTGCAGGCGGACTTTGCTTTATGGTTTTGTGCAAAAGCAAAAACGGCTTCGGTTTTTCCTTCAGGCACTTTAAGCTTTACGGCGCGGAGCTTGGGGACATTCTGCGTGTGGGCGTGCCGGCAGGACTTCAGCAGGCACTTTATTCGTTTGCAAACGTAACTATCGCTGCCGCGGTCAATAACTTTGGTCCCGACGCTACAACGGGACTTTCCATAGCAAATCAGTTTGACGGAATTTTATATCAGATCTCACTCGCTACGGCGTATGCCGCGACACCGTATATTGCCCAGAATATCGGAGCAGGGAATTTTAGCCGTGCGAAAAAGGCTGTACTTAGTGCGATGCTTATTACGATTGCATTTGGCGCAAGCTTTGGTGCACTTTCGGCAATATTCTCGCCCGAGCTTTCCTCGATAATGTCCTCGACACCTGCGGTAATAGAGTACTCGTGTCAAAAAATGATTATCGTGTCAAGTACATATTTCATATGCGGCATCAACGAGGTAATGTCGGGAACACTGCGCGGTATTGGCAAGGCTATCATCCCTACGATAACGACGCTCATCTTTATGTGCCTTATTCGCTTCCCGTGGGTGTACTTCATATTCCCGCTTTGTCCTAATCTCACGTTTCTTTATCTTATCTGGCCGATCGGTTGGGTACTGTCGATCATCACTCAGCTCTGTGTATATTTCCCCTCGATGGCGAAATTGCAGAAGAAGCACGCTGTATAATATTCTTTAGGAGAACAGTATGAACGACTACAAAAATTTCACCGAATACGTTGTGCGCCCCGAGCCTACGGCTAAAAATACACTCGCGCGCGTTATGCTTATTTGCGCTTACTCTGTTTTCACCGCGGTGTATCTCTTTATATTTTGGGTGTTGCTTCAAGGGCTTGCGCTCGTGATACTGCTCCCGTTTCTGCTCTTTGCTATCGTCAAGCTGACGTGGCGATTTGTTTGCGTCGAGTACGAGTACGCAATCGAGGCGGGCGAGCTTACCGTCGCCGCTATATACGGCGGTGCGACGAGGCGTGTCAAGTGCCGCGTGCAGCTCACCGAGGCGACTCTTATCGCGCCGTATGACGGCGCGCGGGTGCAGATGCTTACAAATGGCGACATATCGCAGGTGAAACGCTTTGCAAACGAGGATAGCGAGAGCGCGTACGTTTGCGTGTATCCCGACCAGAAACATGGCAAAAAGTACGCGCTCATCTTTGAAACGAATTCCGAGGCACAGCGTATACTTCGCCTTTGCAATCCCGTCGCATTCGTAGCCCACTAACAGTTTATGAATAGTTTACCGCCTTCGATAATATAATGTATCAAACATTATATCGGAGGCCCTTATGCGTTATATTATCGCGTGCGTGATGCTCGCACTCACGCTTCTTTTTACGTCGTGCACAAACGCAGAGCGCGGCGACAGGCTCGCATATCAAAGCTCAAAATTATACGTGGAGGCCACGTTTACACTCGACGGTGAAGTAATGCCCGTTACGCTGACGCTCGAAGCACCCGAATACGACGATGACGGGCGTATGCTCGCGCGTGACGCGACACTTACGCTCGGCGAAAACAGTATAATTTCGGGTGTTAAATTTGAAATCGTGGGCGGTGAGGTGTACGTTTCCTCGGGAACGCTCAAAATACCGATAGCGGATGCGGCTGTAGTGTCGGGGGTGTCAGACATAATCTCGCTGTTTTGTATTTCGGGTGAATACTATCATTCCTCGGAAAATACTAAAATCGGCGGTGTAAAGTGCGAGCGTGCCGTGTACGTAAACGGCGACAATAAGGTTGAGGTGACTCTTGACACGACGTGTATGCTCCCGACGGATATAGTCGCCGAGATAAGCGGTCGCACCATCGCCGCGGATATTTCGTATATTAAAGCAGAATGAAAATCGGGTAACGCCGCGGCGTTACCCGATAATTTTATTTAACCTTGATGATCGACTCATCCCAAGCCGCGGGAGCATCATAACCGAGAAGGTTTACCATCGTCGCCGCTACATTCGAGAGTCCGAACTTACCCTCGTCTGCCTTAACCTCGTACTTATCAGCCGAGTAGTTGTCGTAGATATAGCAGGGAACGGGGTTAAGCGTATGGCTCGTCTTTGCCTTGAAGGAGCCGTCCTTATTAGTCTTGGGCGCGCCCGTCTTCTTGTCAAGCTCATACATCTCGTCGGCGTTACCGTGGTCAGCGGTGATGAGCGCCGCGCCGTGGAGCTTGTCCACTACCGCGAGAATACGCGCAAGCTGGAGATCAAGCGCCTCAACCGATACCTGCGTTGCGAGGAACGAGCCCGTGTGACCGACCATATCGCCATTCGGGAAGTTTACGCGAAGATACTTATACTTGCCCGACTCAAGGCATTCGATGAGCTTGTCGGTGATCTCCGCGCACTTCATCCAAGGTCTTTGCTCGAAGGGAACGACGTCGGAGGGAATCTCGATGTAGGTTTCAAGCGCCTCGTCGAACTTGCCCGACTTGTTGCCGTTCCAGAAGTAGGTCACGTGACCGTATTTCTGCGTTTCGGAGATCGCGAGCTGGGATACGCCCGTGCCTGCGAGGTACTCGCCCATAGTTTCGGTGATCTCGGGAGGAGATACGAGGTACTTCTTCGGAATGTGAAGGTCGCCGTCGTACTCGAGCATACCTGCGTATACTACCTTCGGGTAGCGTACACGGTCGAACTTGTCGAGATTTGCATCGTCGAACGCCTTGGAAATTTCAATCGAGCGGTCGCCGCGGAAGTTGTAGAAGATAACGCTGTCGCCGTCGTTTACGGTACCGACGGGCTTACCGTCCTCTGCGATAACGAAGGGCGGGAGGTCCTGGTCGATGACCTTAAGCTCGTCGCGATAGGTCTTAACAGCCTCTGCCGCAGATGCGAACTGTCTACCTTCGCCGAGCACGTGAGTCTTCCAGCCAAGCTCAACCATAGCCCAGTTAGCCTCGTAGCGGTCCATGGTGATCTGCATACGTCCGCCGCCCGATGCGATCTTTATGTCAAAGCTTGCATCGCGAAGGTCCGCGATAAATGCTTCAAACGGATCGATATATTCAAGCGCGGAGGTTTCGCCAACGTCGCGTCCGTCGATGAGAATGTGGATGCGAACGGTGGAAACGCCCTCAGTCTTAGCCTGTACGAGCATAGCCTTCAGGTGGTCGATATGCGAGTGTACGTTACCGTCGGAGAAAAGTCCGAGGAAGTGAAGGGTAGAGTTGTTCGCCTTTACGTTCGCTATAAGCTCTTTCCAAGTTGCGGACGCGAACATTTTGCCCGATTCGATAGACTGCGAAACGAGCTTTGCGCCCTGTGCGAATACCTGACCTGCGCCGAGAGCGTTGTGACCAACCTCGGAGTTGCCCATATCGTCGTCGGAGGGAAGTCCGACAGCCGTACCGTGAGCTTTGAGCTTAACGCTTGGATATTTAGCCGCGAGCATATCGAGAGTGGGCGTATACGCCGCGTTTACGGCGTTTGCCGCGTTGGCGGGAGCGACGCCGATGCCGTCCATAACGATGGTCAGAACGGGACCTTCAATGCCTGCGAAGCTATTGAGCTTTGTGAGTTTCTTATCCATTGAGATAGCCTCCATATTTAAATAAAATCATTCAAAGTATATTATACACTTAAATTGTGAATAATCAATGTCTGTTTAAAATATTTTGCAAAAAAATGTTTATAAATAGATGTGAAGATATTGCTTTTTTCTCATTTGGGTGATATAATTAATCCATTGGTGACGCGTGCATTCGCGCACCGCATTTGGAGGACAAAATGAATTACATTACTATAATAGTGCTGATATTCGCGCTGCTAGGCGCGCTTGACCGAATCTTTGGCAGTCGCCTCGGGCTTGGCAAGGAGTTTGAGAAGGGCTTTAACCTGCTCGGCGTTATGATGCTCACGATGACGGGTATGATAAGCCTTGCGCCCGTACTCGGTGAGCTTGTACGTCCGATGTCGGAGTTCGTTTCAAACACTCTTGGTATCGACGCTTCCATAATCCCCGCGTCCCTGCTTGCAAACGATATGGGCGGTGCGCCGCTTGCCATAGAAATGGCGCAAAACGAAAAGCTTGCCACGTTTAACGCGTACGTCGTATCGTCGATGATGGGCTGTACCGTTTCGTTTACTATTCCGTTTGCTATCGGAATGGTTAAAAAAGAACAGCACGGAGATATGTTGCTCGGACTTCTCTGCGGTATCGTAACGATACCGATAGGCTGCTTTATCGCAGGGCTTATTTTGAAAATAGAGCTTGGCATACTGCTCTTTGATCTTTTGCCGCTCATTTTGTTTTCTGCGATCATCGCCGTTGGCATAATTTTTGCTACAAACCTCTGCGTAAAGATATTTACGGTGCTCGGCAAAATAATCACTATAGTTATAACGATCGGCCTTGCGCTTGGAATATTCACCTTCTTAACTGGCAAGGAGCTCGTACCAGGCCTTGCACCAATTGAGGAGGGCGCGGCGATATGCCTTAATTCGGCAATCGTGCTCGCAGGCGCGTTCCCGTTCGTGTACGTTCTCTCAAAGCTTCTCGCGAAGCTTCTCGCCGCACTCGGCAAAAAGACGGGTATCAACGATTTTTCGACGATAGCTCTTTTAGCGTCGCTTGCGACCTGCGCAACCGCGTACGCAACGATGGATAAGATGGACAGAAAGGGCGTTATGATAAACGCCGCATTCACGGTATCGGGCGCGTTTGTTTTCGGAAGCCACCTTGCGTACACTATGGCAAACGACACCTTGCTCGTATTACCAGTAATCGTCGGCAAGCTTGTTTCGGGCGTGTGCGCAGTAATTCTTGCGGCGATAATTTTCGGCAGAGTAAGTAAGAAGGAAAGCAAAAAGAGCGTATAATGCGCTGATTTGATACATAATAAAGGAGCCGTTTACGGCTCCTTATTTTTTACAAAAAATCGCGAAAAATATTAAACTTGTATTAAAATTTATATAAATATCTTGACAAGTTATATTGCAGGTGCTATAATAAAATCAGTAAAACGCCAAGAGGTGAACATATGAAGAAAACGCTTTACAGCTTAATGCTTTCTGACGACGTAGTACGCGAGATCGACATACTTGCGCACAGGATGGGCACGAACCGCTCAAATCTCGTAAATCAGATACTTGCCGAGCGCGTGTCACTTCGCACGCCCGAGCAGCATATAAACGATATTTTCAAAATGCTTGAGGAGCTTGTATCCCCGTCACGCGATCTTGTCCCGTTTTTTGAGCCAAACACACCCACGATGTCTTTTAAATCCTGCCTTGAATATAAGTACCGCCCGACGGTACGCTATGAGGTGGAGCTGTACAGTACTCCGCGAAATGGCGCTGTGGGCACACTGTCTGTGATTTTTCGAACGCAGTCTGCGGCACTTATTGACGCTATGACAATGTTTTTCAGGCTTTGGAGGCAGACCGAGGACAAATACCTTGCTCCTGTGTCGGGGACAAGGGAATATGCACTGTATGACGGAAAATTCATTCGCAGCATCCCATACAGAAGCGATATATCCCCAGATGAGCTTGCAGAGGGAATATCAAATTACGTACAGCTATTCGATATTTTAATGAAGCGTTATATAGGCGGTACAATGAGTGCAGAGGCAGTTGCCGGTGCTTATCTTGAACGTATGGCGCACGGTAGCATTACCGTATAAGGAGGAGTTATTTTGAACGCACAAAAATTCACACAAAAATCAATAGATACGTTAAATGAGATGCAAGTGATTGCCAAGGATAGGGGTAATCAGGCGTTGACGCCCGAGCATCTTTTATATGCGCTTATTTCGCGCGACAGTGGGCTTATAAATGCGATCTTCACAAAGCTTGGTGCAGACTGTAAGGCGATGCTTGCGGATCTTGACGCGCTGATAGCGAAGCTTCCGAGGGTTACGGGCGGCGAGCTTTATCCCTCGCGCGAAATGTCGAAGGTGCTTGAGTATGCCGAGGGCATCGCGAAATCGCTCGGCGACGAGTATATCTCCGTCGAGCATCTTATGCTCGGACTTTTTGCCGAGGGCACGAAGGACGTGCGTGCAGTTCTTTCAAACCACGGCATTACGCGTCCCGGCTTCAGGGAAGAGCTTGCAAAAATCAAGCACACCCCGGTAACTACCGACAATCCCGAGGATACCTACGACGTGCTCAAAAAGTACGGAACGGACCTCGTGGAGCGAGCACGAAGCGGCAAGCTCGATCCTGTGATCGGCAGAGATGCTGAAATACGAAGCGCGGTGCGAATCCTTTCGCGCAAGACCAAAAACAATCCCGTGCTCATCGGCGAGCCGGGCGTCGGTAAAACCGCTATCGCAGAGGGACTTGCACAGCGTATCGTGCGCGGTGACGTGCCCGACGGGCTCAAGGATAAAACGATATTCTCGCTTGATATGGGTGCACTTATCGCAGGTGCGAAGTACCGCGGCGAGTTTGAGGAGCGCCTTAAGGCAGTGCTCGGAGAGATTAAAAATTCCGAAGGACGCATCATTCTCTTTATAGACGAGCTTCATACAATAGTCGGTGCGGGCAAGACCGAGGGCTCGATGGACGCAGGCAATCTTTTAAAGCCGATGCTTGCACGCGGTGAGCTTCACTGCATTGGTGCGACCACGCTTGACGAATACCGCAAGTATATTGAGAAGGACGCGGCGCTCGAACGCCGTTTCCAGCCCGTGCTCGTCGACGAGCCGACGGTTGAGGACACTATCTCCATTCTCCGCGGACTCAAGGAGCGTTACGAGATATTCCACGGCGTGCGTATTCACGACAACGCGATAGTTGCTGCGTCTACGCTCTCGCACCGCTATATTTCCGACCGCTTTTTACCCGACAAGGCGATAGACCTTGTTGACGAGGCGTGCGCAATGATACGCACGGAAATGGATTCGATGCCAAGCGAAATGGACGACATTCGCCGCCGTATTATGCAGCTTGAGATTGAAGAAATGGCACTAAAAAAGGAAGATGATCAACTGAGCCGCGACCGCCTTGAAAGACTGTCGGCAGAGCTTGCAGAGGAAAAGGATAAGTTCAACGAGCTGAAATCCCGTTGGGATGCCGAAAAGAGCAGCGTTGACGAGGTTAAATCGCTGAAAGCGCAGATCGAGCAGATGACGGGCGAGATCGAGCAGGCACAGCTTCGTCTCGAATACGAAAAGGCGGCAAAGCTCAAATATTCCGACCTGCCGAGCCTTCAGGCAAAACTTAAGGAAGCGGAGGAGCGAGCAGAGGCTCACAGCGAAAATACGCTTGTGCAGGATACAGTAACCGATGAGCAAATAGCAGAGATCGTCGCAAAGTGGACGGGTATTCCCGTTTCGAAGCTCGTAGAGGGTGAGCGAGAGAAGCTTTTACACCTTGATGATGTTATTCATAAGCGTGTTATCGGGCAGGACGAGGCGGTAACGCTCGTCACAGAAGCAATTCAGCGAAGCCGTGCGGGTATCGCAGATCCTAACCGCCCGATAGGCAGCTTTATGTTCCTCGGTCCGACGGGCGTCGGCAAGACAGAGCTCGCAAAGTCGCTTGCAGAGTGTTTGTTTGACGACGATCACAATCTCGTGCGAATTGATATGACCGAGTATATGGAGAAATTCAGTGTGTCGCGTCTTATCGGAGCGCCTCCCGGATACGTCGGCTACGACGAGGGCGGTCAGCTCACCGAGGCGGTGCGCCGCAAGCCATACTCCGTAGTGCTCTTTGACGAGGTTGAAAAGGCGCATCCCGACGTGTTCAATATTCTATTACAGATACTTGACGACGGCAGAGTTACCGACAGTCAAGGACGCACGGTCGATTTTAAGAATACGATAATTATACTGACCTCAAATCTCGGCAGTATGCACCTGCTTGACGGTATCGGCGACGACGGCGATATATCGACCGAGGCGAGATCGCGCGTAATGAGCGAGCTTCGTGCGTCGTTCAGACCGGAGTTTCTAAATCGCCTTGACGAGATAATAATGTTCAAGCCGCTTACAAAGGATAATCTGACGGGTATTATCGACAACCTTATCGCCTCCCTCTCGGCGCGCCTTGCTGACCGTCAGCTCTCGCTTGAAGTTACAGATGCGGCGAAGTCGCTCATCATCGACGCGGGCTACGATCCCGTTTACGGCGCGCGCCCCTTGAAGCGCTATCTCCAGAGTGCCGCAGAAACGCTTATTGCCAAGGCGATACTTAGCGGCGACGTTGGAGCAGGGTACACGCTCGTGCTCGACGCAAAAGACAGCAAGCTTACGTGCACGCCAAAAGCGCCGACGGCGCTTAAATAAACAAAAAACAGCACTCACGCTTGTGAGTGCTGTTTGCGTTATTTTAGGAATGTGCCTCGATCCAATCTGCAATGATGTCGGGGCGACTTGGGAAGCCGTGCGGATGATGTCCCTGCGACTCACGCTTCATAACGGTGAGAAGACCGGGGTGATCTTCGTAGTATTCCTCGAGCATCTCGCCGTTCTCGTGGTAGTATACAACGATGTCGGCGGTACCGTAAACCATAAGCACGGGAATTTTGTTTTCGATAAGGATAGGCGCCTTGTTTATCGGGTGATTGTCGAAGTTAAGGAATTCGCCGCGCTTCATATTCGGATATGCAAGCTTGAATTCATTCCACCACGTAGGACGGTTGGCCGGGTTACGGAATCCGCCCGGATAGTCGAGAAAGTTGAGCACGGGCGCATCAATGAACATACACTGAATGCACTCGGGGTGGAAGCCTGCGAAGTTTACAGCGTGTGCGCCGCCGCAGGATAGACCAATTGGAACGCACTTGTCAGCGAGGCCGTAATTTTCGTGCAGATACTTAACAAGACGCGCCTTTCGGTCACAATCCTCTTTGGTTGCAAAACGGCTGATATTTTTGATGAATACTACGTGGTAGCCGCGTCTTAAAAGCTCAAGCTCGGTTTCCGGAAACTCATCACGGTATTCAGTCTTGATAGCCCAGCTCTTTTTTTCGTTAGCTTTTTCGGGGAAAACAATGTTTGCGGGCTGGCCTTCAAATTCGAATTCCTCGATCTTAAAGGGCTCCCATACTTTGCGCTGCTTTTCTGTCATCATAACAGTAATCTCCTTTATATGTTTTTGTGCTTATTAAAACCTTATTACGAGTGTGCCTCTATCCAATCTGCTGTAATGTGCGGCTTGTTGGGGAAGCCGTGCGGATGGTGCCCCTGAATTACGCGCTTGATAACGGTGAGAAGCTCGGGGTGATCTGCGTAAAGCTCTTCGAGCAGTAAGCCGTTCTCGCAGTAGTTGACGACGGTGTCATCAGTTCCGTAGAGCATAAGTATCGGAATCTTGTTTTCGATAAGCACAGGCGCTTTGTTAATCGGGTGGTTATCGAATTTGTTGAGCATATCTGCGCGGGTAAGACCGGGATAAGCCTTCGTAAACTCTGTATCCCAAACCTTTCTCTTATATTCAGTATCACAGCGCACGGGATGGCTTATGAAGTTGAGCACAGGTGCGTCGATGAACATACACTGAACGCACTCGGGATAGAAGCCCGCGAAGTTTACAGCGTGTGCGCCGCCGGCGGACATACCGATCGGAATACACTTGTCAGCAAGGCCGTATTTTTCGCTGACATACTTAACGAAGCGTGCTCTTACGTCGCAGTCTATCTTGGGTGCCCAACGGCTTGAGTTCTTTATGTAAGTAACGTGATAGCCGCGCTTTAAAAGTTCGATCTCCGTTTCGGGAAACGCGTCGCGGTACTCGGTCTTGATAGTCCAACTTTTTTTCTCATTGGCTTTTTCGGGGAAGATGATGTTTGCCTCTCTGCCCTCGAACTCGAACTCCTCAATTCTGAAGGGAGCCCAGATCTTACGCTCGTTTTCTGTCATCATAACAGTAATCTCCTTTGTGCATTTAAGCGAACGTTAAAACTGTGTTATGCGTGCGCATCTATCCAATCCGCAACGATGTGCGGACGATCCGGGAAGCCGTGGGGGTGATGTCCCTGCATTACACGCTTGACAACGGTGAGGAGCTCTGGATGATCCTCATAATACTCCTCGAGAAGCAGGCCGTGATCGCAGTAATCAACCACGATGTCGTCGGTACCGTAGAGCATAAGTATCGGAATCTTGTTTTCTATAAGCACGGGCGCCTTGTTTATCGGGTGGTTGTCGAATCTCGGCATATCATATCTCTTGATACCGGGATATGCTTTAACAAATTCGTTTTCCCAAATATTTTTGTTAAGCTCTCTTGCAAAACCGCCGGGCAGATTTGCAAAGTTAAGTACGGGCGCATCAATGAACATACACTGAACGCACTCGGGATAAAAACCTGCAAAGTTTACAGCGTGAGCGCCGCCGGCAGACATACCGATCGGGATACATTTCTCTGCAAGTCCGTATTTTTCGCTGACGTACTTAACGAATCGCGCTCTTACGTCGCAGTCTATCTTGGGTGCCCAACGGCTCGTGTTCTTTATGTATGTAACGTGATAACCGCGCTTTAAAAGCTCAAGCTCGGTTTCAGGAAACGCGTCGCGATACTCGGTCTTGATAGTCCAACTTTTTTTCTCATTGGCTTTTTCGGGGAAGATGATGTTTGCAGCTCTGCCCTCGAACTCGAACTCCTCAACCCTGAACGGAGCCCAGATCTTACGCTCATTTTCTGTCATAGCGTGATCTCCTTTTTGATATTAAGTATAGATAATAGAAAAAGCACTTGTATAACAAGTGCTTTTTCTGGTGAGCCACTGGAGATTCGAACTCCAGACCCTTTGATTAAAAGTCAAATGCTCTGCCAACTGAGCTAGTGGCTCTTATGTACCAAGACCTAAATCTAAGCACTAATATAGTATACCACATCGACTCATTGTTGTCAAGTGCTTTTCGGGAATTATTTTACGCTTTTTACATATTTATTATGCGTTTACCCGAGGTGGGAAAACTCGCCAAAAACTGCGCGCACCTCTTCAAAAACGCCCTTTGTATTTGCCTTCAGCGCAGCGTAGCCGTATAATATCGAGCCGCGGTACGCACCAAGCTCGCGCGCGAGTTCAATCTGCTCTCGAAGCTCGTTTTCGGGCGAATCCCACGTTTCGTAGTTGTAAACACCGTGGCTTATGAGAAGATCTACATCTGTATCCTTTACAAGCTCGTTCCACCAGTAAGCGAGTACGTCATACGGTGCGACAGAGTTTGAAAATTGCCAGTAAATCTGGGGTGCGATATAGTCAATATAGCCACCGCTTATCCACGCGGTCGGATCGCAGTAGATAGCAGAGTAAGATTCAAGCCCCGAAGTCTGACTGCCGCCGTTTATGCCGTCGTCGTTTTGCCATATGCCAAACGGTGCAACGCCGAACTCGCAGTCCGCACGCACGGCTTTGACGCTATTATAACACCCCTCGATCATCTTGTTGACGTTATCGCGCCGCCAATCATCGAGCACCATACCGCAGCTGTATTTTTTGAAACTTGCGCTGTCGTCAAATTCGGCAATATTGCCGCTCGCGTCGCGCGACGGGTAGGGATAGAAATAGTCGTCGAAGATTATCCCGTCAACGTCGTAATTTTGCACGATCTCCGCCACTCCGTCTGCGATAAGCTCGCGTACGTCGGGATTGCCGCAGTCAAGGTATAAGCGTCCGTCTGCATACGCTATCGCGTACTCGGGATTTTCGCGTACGGGATGACCTTCTGCGAGTGCGGATACGTCCTGACGCGGCGATGCAGCCGTGCCTACGGTCACGCGAAGCGGATTTACCCACGCGTGTACGGCGATACCGCGTGCGTGCGCTGCACTTACAAGATATTCGAGCGGATCGAAACCGTCCGCGAGCGGCGCACCCTGAACGCCCGTCAGAAACTCCGATGTAGGAAAGATGTCCGACTTATAAAGCGCGTCAGCAGAGGGGCGCACTTGAAAATAGATCGCATTGAGATTTGCCGCAAGGCAGGTCGATATAATGTCGTCGAGCTCATATCGAAGCTCGCTTGCAGAAAGATTTTGCTTTGAGGGATAGTTTATGTTGCAGGCACTCGCGATAAAAATACCGCGCACCTCGGCTGTATCCGATATGAGCGCGTTTTCGTTGGCATACGAGCCGGAGTCGTCACCTGCGTTTTCTATACGCTCCGTGCTCGCAGTGGGCAATATGGGTAAAGCCTGTATTATGACCGAGAGTATAAGAGCGAGTACGGCGGCTACTGTAGGCGCCACGATTTGTGTGTCGCATTTCTTTTTTTCGCGTGTTTTATTATCTGCTGTGGTTTGCATAATTCCTCCGCGTGTCCTTTTTAGTACAAATTTATTCCGCTCGCGATAGTTTAATGCATACATTATCGCCCGTGTGTACGACTTTATGCGAATACCCAAGCACGTGCTGACATAAAATATGAAAAAAGAGATTGGGGTGTGAGGTATGGTCGGTATCGTTCCTTATAAAAAATCGGGCAGAGTAAGCGAAGGCATTAAAGCAGCGGCGATATTTACGCTCGTTGTTGCGCTTCTTTGCGGTGCGTGCGCGCTTACGTTTGCCGTACTGCGCTTTACGTCGGGGGAGAGTATGGCGGCGAGCACGGTGGCTGTGGCAGACGTTAAACTTCCCGTTATAGTCATAGACGCAGGTCACGGCGGCGTCGACAGCGGCGCTGTGGGCGTTGACGGACGCCTTGAAAAGGAGATTAACTTATCTGTAGCGACCACGCTTTCACAGCTGTGTAAGATATCGGGCATAGAATGTGTGCTTACGCGCACAGACGACCGTATGCTCGTAGACGATAGTGTTACATCGCACCGCAAAATGCACGACCTAAAAAACCGCCTTCTTATAACCGAGGAAATATCGGATGCTGGGCGCGAGGTAATACTTGTCAGCATACATATGAATAATTTTCCGTCGCCGAAATATTCAGGGCTTCAGGTGTGGTACTCTAAAAATACGCCTCAGAGCACCGAGCTTGCCGCGTTTGTTCAAGGGTATGCACGCACTTGGCTTGACAGCACAAACACTCGCGGGACAAAGGCGGCGACGTCGGCTATATATTTACTCGACCGTGCAAAGGTGCCCGCGATACTCGTCGAGTGCGGCTTTTTGTCAAATCCTGACGAGTGCGCTAGACTTGGAACGGACACATATCAAACAGACGTAGCGGTGACGGTTTTCGCGGCGATTTGCGAGTATCTGTCAAAATAAAAACACCCCACTCCGTAGCGGAGTGGGGTTAAAAGCGTTATTACTTAAGCTTCTTTAATTCGCTAGCGAGGTCAAGCTTCTCCCAAGGAGCGCCAAGGTCCTCACGGCCCATATGACCGTAAGCGGCGAGCTTCTTGTAGATCGGACGGCGAAGTCCAAGACGCTCGATGATAGCCGCAGGACGAAGGTCTACAAGCTCTGCGACCTTTGCCGAGATCTTCTCGGGATCAACGGTTGCAGTGCCGAAGGTTTCAATAAGTACGGATACAGGCTTTGCTACGCCGATAGCGTACGCGATCTGCACCTCACACTTACTTGCAAGACCTGCTGCAACGACGTTCTTTGCTATGTAACGAGCTGCGTAGGACGCGCTGCGGTCAACCTTAGTCGGGTCTTTACCGGAGAATGCGCCGCCGCCGTGACGGGAGTATCCGCCGTAGGTGTCAACGATGATCTTACGGCCGGTAAGACCGGAGTCGCCGTGAGGTCCGCCTACAACGAAGCGTCCGGTGGGGTTTACGAAGATCTTGGTGTCAGCGTCAATAAGATTTGCGGGAATAATGGGCTTGATTACGTTTTCGATAACGTCAGCACGAATTTGCTCAAGCTCGACGTCTGCACTGTGCTGCGAGGAGATAACTACAGCGTCAACGCGTACGGGCTTGTCGTCCTCGTACTCAACGGTGACCTGCGACTTACCGTCAGCGCGCAGATAGGGAATAGTGCCGTTCTTGCGAACCTCGGTAAGGCGAAGCGCAAGCTTGTGTGCAAGGGAGATAGGAAGCGGCATAAGCTCGGGAGTTTCGTTACAAGCATAGCCGAACATAAGGCCCTGGTCGCCTGCACCGGTGTCGAGATTGTCGGAGAGCTCGCCTGCCTTTGCCTCAAGAGATTTGTCAACGCCGAGAGCGATGTCGGGCGACTGGCCGTGAATCTGATTGAGGACTGCGCAGGTGTCACAGTTGAAGCCCTTTGCGTCGTCGTCGTAGCCAATCTCGCGTACGGTTTCGCGAACGATCTTCTGGAAGTCAACCACAGCCTTGGTGGTGATCTCGCCCATAAGCATTACGATACCGGTAGTGGTAGTGGTTTCGCAAGCAACGCGGGACATAGGGTCCTGCTCGAGAAGTGCGTCAAGCACCGCGTCGGATACCTGGTCGCAGATTTTGTCGGGATGTCCTTCGGTAACGGACTCAGACGTGAAAAGATGTCTTGCCATTTTGTAATCCTCCGTATAATGTATTTTGCGGCAAAAGTAAAGCCCTCGGCAAACCGAGGGCTAAAAGGCATTATGATGCTCTCATCTCCTCGGATTTAGCACCTTTCGGTAAAAACCGCAGGTTGCCGGGTTTCAAAGGGCCGGTCCCTCCACCACTCTTGATAAGATATTATTGTTACGAGATATATTATAGCACACAGTACGCGTTCTGTCAAGTACTATCAGAACAATTCGACAAAAAATTTTACTATCTGCGAGCCGAACGTCATTATAAGTCCCGCTCCGACTACGCCGCCGAAAATTGAGAGCGATGCGGGCAACTTTTTCATATCGAAAACCGATGCGACAAGCGCACCTGTCCACGCACCCGTACCGGGAAGAGGGATGGCGACAAAGAGAAAAAGTCCCCACGTAGCGTACTTTTCTATCTTCGGACGATTTTTGTCAGCCTTGGCGTACAGCCAATTAGATACCTTGTTAAAGAGCTCCACACGGCATCCGCGCATCCATTCAAGTACAGCCTTGACAAACAGTAAAATGAAGGGTATCGGAAGGCAATTTCCGATTATCGAAACGATAAGCGTCCAGTGCCACGGAAGCCCGAGCGTGGTACCGTAGGGTACAGCGCCGCGAAGCTCGATAAGCGGAACCATAGACACAAAGAAGACGGTAAGATATTTTACGAGAAGTGACATTTTGTACCTCTTTTATTTTATTGAAACGATCCATTCGATCCTGCCACCAAAGACTAAAACAAGCGTCAAAACAGCGGTGATTATTATAAGAAGTCCTACGATCGAAAGAATAATCGTTGTTTTCGTGAATTTATAGGTTTCATTACCCTTCGGTACGCATTTGGTTGCCTTGAGTGCCATAGAGATTGGCTTGTAAATTATAAGAACGATAGAGGCGTTGATAAGCGTTTTCAGGGCATTGAAGGGAAGAAGAAGCGGAATTATCAGGGATGCTATCACCGAAACAGGTTGGTGAGTGTAAATAGGTGTAATCAGAAGATTGAGCGGTATCATAGCGGCAGTAGTAGCCACCACCGATGCAAAAAGGCCGATTACCGCACCGAGCATGGATTTTTTTATCTTTGGCGCGTATCTGTAAACAGAGCTTCCGACCGAAACGAATATAGACGTTGAAAGGAAGTTCATCAAAAAGCCCCAGAATTGAGTGCTGCTGAGTACGAACATCTCGATAAGAGAAACGAGCAGCGATATTACAACACCCGCAACCGGACCGAAAAGCATCGACGCAACCATAATCAGTGCGTCCTTGACGTCCAAAGACAAAAATCCGCCAATACCTCCGATATGTAAGACGAAAAGGCTGGCGAATGCAAGCGCCGCAAACATAGCAAGCGCAACGAGTTTTCTTGTATTAAAGGTTTTCATTTTTATCCTCCATTAGCAGAAAATGAAGATAAAAAAAGTATGGGGAATGCTCTTTTTTCATCTTCTCTCATCCGGACTTTACCGTCGGTTCGGGAATTTCACCCGCTCGGCTGCCAAGCTTGGCAGTTCGTGGACTGTACCACCGGTCTGGAATTACACCATGCCCCGAAGACATAATATAAATTCAGGGGACCGCTTACGCGATCCCCTGAAGCTTAGCATAAGCTAAAATTATTCGATGATGGAAGCAACAACGCCCGAACCAACGGTTCTGCCACCCTCACGGATAGCGAGGCGGAGACCCTGCTCGATAGCGATAGGAGTGATAAGCTCAACAGTCATATCAACGTTATCGCCAGGACGGCACATCTCAACGCCCTCGGGAAGGTTGATGATACCGGTAACGTCGGTGGTTCTGAAGTAGAACTGAGGTCTGTAACCGGAGAAGAAAGGCTTCTGACGTCCGCCTTCCTTTTCAGTAAGAACGTAAACCTGAGCTACGAACTTAGTGTGGGGGTTTACAGAGCCGGGCTTGCAGAGAACCTGACCGCGCTCGATCTCGTTCTTCTGGATACCACGGAGAAGAGCACCGATGTTGTCACCAGCCTCAGCGGAGTCCATAAGCTTATGGAACATCTCGATACCGGTAACGACAGTCTTCTTTCTCTCCTCGGTAAGACCGATGATCTCAACTTCCTCGTTGAGCTTGATTACGCCACGCTCAACTCTACCGGTAGCAACAGTACCACGGCCGGAGATGGAGAATACGTCCTCAACAGGCATAAGGAAGGGCATATCGTCGTTTCTTGCGGGAGTAGGAATGTACTCGTCAACGGTCTTCATAAGCTCTTCGATGGAAGCATACTCAGGAGCGTTGATGTCGGTGGAAGCAGAGAGAAGTGCCTCACGAGCGGAACCGCGGATGATAGGAGTATCATCGCCCGGGAAGTCGTACTCGTTAAGGAGGTCACGGATCTCCATCTCAACGAGGTCAAGAAGCTCTTCGTCGTCAACGATGTCGGTCTTGTTCATGTATACGCAGATTGCGGGAATCCCAACCTGATTCTAGAGAAGAACGTGCTCTCTGGTCTGTGCGAGAGG
>JAZSJI010000169.1:0-5636 GCA_045534235.1 Candidatus Flemingiibacterium sp.
ATGCTGACAAGATGACTCACGTTTCCACCGGCGGCGGCGCATCGCTCGAATTTCTCGAGGGCCTCGAGCTTCCCGGCATTGCTTGCCTTAAGGAAAAGGAATAATTAAATAAAAAATCGTAGGGGCGGATTCCATATCCGCCCACGGTTTTGTAGGTATATCGAAAGGAACATAATAAAATGAACAAGGCTACTCGTAAGACAGTTATCGCAGGTAACTGGAAAATGAATATGACTCCCGCAGAAACCACCGCATTTATCACCGAGCTTGCTCCTATGGTTGCAGGTAAGGACGGATGCGACGTCGTGCTTTGCGTACCGTTCGTTGACATCGCTTCTGCAGTTGAGGCGGCAAAGGGTACTAACATCAAGATCGGCGCAGAGAACGTACACTTCAAGGAGTCGGGCGCATACACCGGCGAGATCTCCGCGAAGATGCTTAACGCTTGCGGTGTTGAATACGTTGTAATCGGTCACTCCGAGCGCCGTCAGTATTTCGGCGAAACCGACCAGACCGTTAACCTTCGCACTCTCGCGGCTGTGAACGCAGGTCTTACCGCTATCGTTTGTGGAGGAGAAACTCTTGAACAGAGAGAGCTTGGCTACACCGAAACGCTCCTTAAGTATCAGACCAAGATGGCGCTCACTAACGTTAAGCCGGAACAGCTTAAGAATATCATCATCGCGTACGAGCCTGTTTGGGCTATCGGTACGGGTGTTACCGCGACCGCAGATCAGGCTGACGAGGGTAACGGCTACGTTCGCGCGGCTGTTGCGGAGATGTTCGGTGCTGATGCGGCAGAGGCTGTTACCGTACAGTACGGCGGCTCGATGAACGCGAAGAACGCGACAGAGCTTCTCTCCAAGGTTAACGTTGACGGCGGACTTATCGGCGGCGCTTCTCTTAAGACTGCCGACTTTACCGTAATCGTTGACACGGCTCAGTAAATAACGAATACTAACAAGTGATAGCCTTTCCAATTGGGAAGGCTATCGTTGTAAATGCGGAGGATATAGTTATGAGCGAGAAGCCTATAGTTCCGATAAATTGCTTCTTTCAGGGATGCTACAACCCTGCCTACGAAGCGGAAATCAAGAAGGGTAAGGACGCGTGCTACAGATATAATCAGCTCTCACCGAACGATAGGGGAGCGCAGCAGGAGATCTTATCAAAGCTGCTTGGCTCTATGGGACGTGAGGTTATAATCACACCGCCGTTCTGGTGTGATTACGGCTACAACATAACCGTGGGCGATTATTTTTACTCTAATCATAATATGATAATCACTGATGGCGCGAAGGTTACTTTTGGCGATAACGTGTTTGTTGCGCCCAACTGCTGTTTTACGACCGCGGAGCACGCAATTGATCCCGAAATGCGAAAGGCAGGCGTTGAGATAGCAAAGCCAATCACTATAGGCAACAACGTGTGGATTGGCGCAGGCTCGACTATACTCGCGGGAGCAACGATAGGCGACAATACGGTTATCGGCGCCGGAAGCGTCGTTAAGGGGGATATACCGAGTGGCGTTGTAGCGGTAGGTGTGCCGTGCAGAGTGCTTCGTGAAATTACCGAGGCGGATAAGACGAGTTATCCTGTTTACAGAGCGAAATAGTATAAAAAGCCTCCCTCGCGATACTCACGAGGGAGGCTTTACTATATTACCGGTGAGGAATAATACAATTTACTTGCTATACAGAGATTTAGATTGCGTTATTTGCTGTAACCGCAGTTTTTTGCAACCTTTATAAGTCCGATTTCTTCGCTGATTTCAACACTGAGCGGAGAATCTTTCATATAGGGATTGGTTGCATCTTCAAGAGCATTTGAGTTGCCGATGATAGCATTATCTTTAAGACATAAATCAATAATATATTTCCAAATCAACTCGGTAGCTTTGTTATCTTTGTCCTTGCCGATTGCAAAAATAGCTCCGATGTCATATTTTCTTAACTCGCGCACTTCGTCAAGAACGGGCAGAGCAAGACAAACTAATTCTCCCTCAATGAACAATCCACAAGGCTGCATTCCGATATTGCCCTTGCCGTCAAAATTGATTTGTGCAGCTCTGACGTGACAATCCGCACAGCCTCCGTTTTGTTTGAAGGCTTTTATTGTTGGCATATCCTCTGCGGTCAGTGGACGGACAGACATTCCCTCATATTCGGGAACGGCAATCGAAGCGTGAGGGTAGATCATATCGTAGCCGTATCTGCAAGTCAAGCCGAGCTTTGCAGCCTCGGCATCAAAGATTTCCCATTCGGTATCAACAGATTTGCGAACAGTAAAACGAGGATTCGGAAGCTTTGAAAAAAGCTTCAAGTAAAGCAGTGCATCTGACTCTTTTTCGCAGATAAGTGTTACCGCAGGTTCCACAGAGTTGTAATCTGAAACATATATGAAGTGCTCAAGCGTATCGCTATCGCCAAGAGTTAAGATTTCGGATTCGGCAACAGTTATTCCAACTATATCTTCCGCATATTTCAGCGGATTGTGAGTGAAACAGAAATCAAGTGCCAAATCAATGTCGGAAACCTTCAATTCAGGAAAACTGCATCTGAAATTATTTATTGCAATTTTTCCCGATAAATCGTGCCAAGTGACAGGAACGGTGGAATATTTCTCTCGGTATTTACTTGGTGTAATGCGGTAGAAGCTTTTGAAGGCACGAGTAAAGCTTTCGGGGCTTGCATAGCCGAAATCGAGGGCAATATCGAGAACAGTCTTCTCAGTGCGGCGAAGTTCAATTGCGCTTCTTGTCAATTTGTAAATACGGGAATATTCTACGGGGCTATATCCCGTATGCGCTTTAAATATTGAATCAAAATAGGTCAATGAAAAGCCCGCATTATCGGCAATACTTTGTAATGGTAGGTTCTCTTTTGGATGCTTCTGAATAAATCCGATGGCTTTGTCGATTAAATTCTTATTTTCCATAAAGTCATCTCCTTTCTGTGGTTACATTCTACCATACAGATAGGGCATATGTCCTTGCAGATATTATTAAGTATGCAATTATTATACCATACCATTGAAAAGATGACAATAAGAACACCTTAAAACAGGGATACCACGTGGTATCCCCTTTTCACTTTACTTGACACGCCCGCTTAAATGTGCTATACTATTTACATCAAAATCCCCTTGAGAGGAGCGCAGAAATGCCCGATAAAATACTCGTTGCTATGAGCGGCGGAGTGGACAGCTCGGTCGCGGCGTATCTTATAAAACAAAAAGGCGTCAACGCTGTGGGCGTGACGCTCAAGCTCTTTTCAAATGAGGATATTTCGCTTGATACGGACAAGACCTGCTGCTCTCTGTCCGACGTCGAGGATGCGCGAAGCGTCGCGACACGGCTCGGTTTAGAGCACCACGTTTTCAATTTCAGCGATAATTTTAAAGAAAAGGTCATTGACCGTTTTGTTTCGACCTACGAGGCAGGCGGTACGCCTAACCCGTGTATCGACTGCAACCGCTTTATAAAGTGGCGTCAGCTTCTCACCCGCGCCGACTTAATGGAGTGCACGCACATCGCAACGGGGCACTACGCCCGTATTGAGCGCGACGCATCGACGGGACGTATGTTACTCAAGCGTTCGGCGGACAGAAGTAAGGATCAGACCTACGTTTTGTGGGCGCTCACGCAGGAGCAGCTTGCACGTACCATACTTCCGCTTGGCGCACTCTCCAAAAACGAGGTGCGCGAGATAGCCGAGGCGCAGAGCTTTATCAACGCCGATAAGCCCGACAGTCAGGACATCTGCTTTGTACCCGACGGCGACTACGCAGGCTTTATCGAGCGATATACGGGCAAATCCTTCGCATCGGGCGACTTTCTTGATGCTGACGGCAACGTTGTCGGACGGCACAAGGGAATTATACGCTACACGGTAGGTCAGCGCAAGGGGCTGGGCGTGGCTATGGGCAGACCGATATTCGTTACGAAAATTGATCCTATTGCCAACACGGTAACCCTCGGCGACGAGCCGCTTCTATTTAAAAAAGAGCTTTTCGCAAACGATATAAACCTCATCGCCGCCGAGCGTATAGATGCGCCGATTCGTGTCAGCGCGAAAATACGCTACGGAACGCGCGAAGCGCTCGCAACCGTTTGGCAAACGGGCGAGGACGAGCTTCGCGTCGAGTTTGACGAGCCGCAGCGTGCGCCGACGAGAGGGCAGTCGCTCGTGCTTTACGACGGCGACACGGTAGTGGGCGGCGGTATTATTCGCTGACGGAGCGAATAAAGGCTTCAAGCTCGCGCGGCTTTGCGTTTTCGCACACAAGTTTGTTAAAAATGCGCTCGGCCGCATCGCGGTCGTACGTTACCGTTTCGACTGCTGCACGCTCGCCGTTTACTTCGACAATAAAGCTGTAAGCGGCGCGGTGTGTGTAGTGCACCGGCGCGAGCAGTGCGGCGCACTCGAATGATGTTGCGTTGTTAAGGTGCTTTTTAGCGTAAAAAACGGATGCTTCTATTTCATTTTGATTCATAGCAGATACCTCTTTGTAAAATAGTATCCGCATACCGGTATGTGGCACTTATATGATACCACAAAACGCCCCAAAAGGCAACAAAAATCGTGAGCGGATTTCGACAAAATCCGACAATCAAATTTTTAATAAAAACCGTTCGTATGCTATTGCAAAATGGTGAAGTATTTGATATAATAATTAGAGTAATAAAATTATGGAGGCGATTTTATGCCGCGTTTTGTACTGACCGACATTGACATCGCCCTCGCCGACAAGTAAGGTCCGAGCGCGTGCTTCGCGCTGTCGCGCGAGGGTGAGCAAAGGACTTATAACAAAAAATCTATTACTTACAGAAAAGGATAATAAATTATGGGAGCACAACTTACAACAAGCGACAAGCGCACGTGCTACGTTGCAGAGCTGTCGGCAAAGAATATCGGAGAGCGCGTATGCCTTATGGGCTGGGTACAGCGTCAGCGTGACCTTGGCAGCCTTATCTTCGTTGACCTTCGCGACCGTTCGGGCATCGTTCAGCTCGCTTTTGACGATAACACCGATAGAGCAATTTTTGACACCGCTTTCACACTTCGTGCAGAGTTTTCCATTTGCGCGAAGGGTACTGTACGTGCACGCGGTGAGGGAGCTGTAAACAAGAACCTTCCTACGGGCGAGATCGAGATCGCCGTTGATGAATTAAAGGTATTCTCCGTGGCACAGACTCCTCCCTTCGAGATCGTCGAGAACAGCGACGTTAAGCCGGAGCTTCGCTTAAAGCACCGCTATCTTGACCTTCGCCGTCCCGACCTTGCGAACAACATAATAGCACGCTCGAAGATCGCAAAGATCGTACGCGACTACTATATGGAAAACGGCTTCCTCGAAATCGAAACGCCCTGCCTCATCAAGCCTACTCCCGAGGGCGCGCGTGACTATCTCGTTCCCAGCCGTGTACATCCCGGCAAGTTCTATGCTTTGCCGCAGTCGCCCCAACTCTATAAGCAGCTTTTGATGCTTTCGGGCTTCGACCGCTATATTCAGATCGCGCGCTGCTTCCGCGACGAGGACCTTCGCGCTGACCGTCAGCCCGAGTTTACGCAGATCGACCTTGAAATGTCCTACGTCACCGAGGACGACGTTATGAACATCAACGAGAAGTTCAT
>JAZSJI010000053.1:0-2906 GCA_045534235.1 Candidatus Flemingiibacterium sp.
TATACTATTTATAATTCCTTGCATTATTGCTCTTAAATTTAAGGTAGAGACAGGGTATTATGAATGTAAGAACTGTCAACATATGTTTGTTCCTAACTATAAAGAGATTGCCTTGTTGATGCAAACGCCAACCAGAAGATTACTCAAGTGTACTAAATGTGGAAAATGGACTTGGTGCAAAAAACTAAGCAAGAAATAAATTTAAGTTTATCGAATAGATGAGAGCGGAGGATTTTCCTCCGCTCTTGTTATATTTCGGGAAAAAAACGGCATCGGAACAAGTCCGATGCCGTCTTGTGGAGCTGGAAATGGGATTTGATGACCCACAGCAAATTGGCTTCGCCAATTGCCTTTGAGAATGCTTCGTATTCTCGGTGTGTTCATTCACACACCCCACACACGAAAATCCCGCAATAAAGACGAGCTTCATTGCGGGATTTTGGAGCTGGAAATGGGATTTGAACCCACGGCCTATTGATTACGAATCAATTGCGCTACCACTGCGCCATTCCAGCATATTTAAAATTTATGTTGCAATACTCGCAAAAATGTGATACAATATAAGCAACAGTAATATTATACCCGATTTGCGCCCGTTTGTCAAGTGGAAGACGCGAAAAATCGGAAATATTTTTGTGTACTTCGAATTGGAGATAAAATATGCGACTTACAGATCTGTCCGTTATCCGCGAGATAATGTCGCGGCACGGCGTATCCTTTCAAAAAAAGTTCGGTCAGAACTTTCTCATAAATCCCACGGTACCCGAGCGTATCGCCGAGGCGGCGTGCGGCGAGGGCGGCGAGGGCATACTCGAAATAGGTCCCGGTATTGGTACGCTCACGCGTGAGCTTGCCTGCCGCGCTGAAAAGGTCGTCGCACTCGAAATTGACACCGCGCTCATACCGATACTCGACGAAACTCTCGCGGATTTTGACAACACTACCGTAATAAATCAGGACGTAATGAAAACCGACCTTGACGAGCTTGTCGAACGTGAGTTTTTGTCAAAGGGACTTCGCGTGTCCGTTGCGGCGAATTTGCCGTACTACATCACGACGCCGATACTTATGAAGCTCGTGGAGTCGCGTCTGCCGTTTGATACGATAACGGTTATGATACAAAAAGAGGTAGCGGTACGCCTCACCGCGCCCGCAGGCGACAGCGAGTACGGTGCGATAACCGCAGCGCTCTCGTATTACGGCAAGGTTGAGCGACTGTTCACCGTGCCGGCTGGGTGCTTTTTGCCTGCACCGAAGGTTGATTCTGCGGTAATACGCATCACGCTTTACAAAGAGCCGCCCGTTTTGGTTGAGGACGAGGCGACGCTGTTCAAGACCATACGCGGCGCATTTGCACAGAGGCGTAAAACGCTCGCAAACTCGCTCACGACGGAGTTTTCGGCACTCGGACGAGAGGGAATTGTAAGCGCTATCGAGGCGGCAGGACTTTCGCCGTCAATACGAGGCGAGCGCTTAACGCTTGAGGATTTTGCAAAACTTTCTGATTCTTTGTACGAATGCTCGATCACCAAATAATAAAATTCGAATCCGCGCAGAAATGCGCGGATTTTTGCTGTCAACTACTGGAGAAGGTGAAAATATTAACAGTATGTAAAATACGAAGAAAATTCGCAAAAGGTGCTTGCAATTTGCAAAGGAATGTTATATAATATAAAATGGCGGGGAATGGTAAACTCTCGCCAAGTACTTGTGTAAATATTTAAAAATTCAGATAGGAGAACCTACTATGGCACTTACTACAAACAAGTTCGTCCTCGATTGGATCGACGAAATGGCTGCAATGACCAAGCCTGACAAGATCGTTTGGATCGACGGAAGCCAGGCGCAGATCGACGCTCTTCGTGACGAGGCTTGCTCCACCGGCGAGATGATTAAGCTCAACCAAGAGCTTCTTCCCGACTGCTACCTCCACAGAACCGCAGTAAACGACGTTGCGCGCGTTGAAGGCAGAACCTTCATCTGCACCTCGAAGAAAGAGGACGCAGGCAACATCAACAACTGGATGGATCCCAAAGAGTGCTACGCAAAGCCCACCAAGCTTTACACTGGCTCGATGAAGGGCAGAACGATGTCCGTTATCCCGTACTCTATGTCCGAGGTTGGCTCTCCTTTTGCTAAATACGGTATCGAGCTTACCGACTCTATCTACGTTGTACTTAATATGGTTATTATGACTCGTGTTGGCGTATCCGTACTCGAGGCACTCGGCGACGATGCAGGCTTCATCAAGGGCCTTCACGCAAAGGCTGACCTTGATGAAGAAAACCGCTACATAGTACATTTCCCCGAGGACAACACCATCTGGTCCGTAAACTCCGGTTACGGCGGGAACGTGCTTCTAGGCAAGAAGTGCTTCGCACTTCGTATCGCATCCTACCTCGGCCGCAAAGAAGGCTGGATGGCAGAGCATATGCTTATTCTCGGTATCGAATCTCCCGACGGTGAGGTTAAGTACGTAACGGGTGCATTCCCGTCCGCTTGCGGCAAGACTAACCTTGCAATGCTTATTCCCCCGGAAATATACGGTAAGAAGGGCTACAAGGCTTGGTGCGTCGGCGACGACATCGCTTGGCTGCGTGTCGGCGAGGACGGCAGACTTTGGGCGGTTAACCCCGAGAACGGCTTCTTCGGTGTTGCTCCCGGTACCAACGAGCAGTCCAACCCCAACGCTCTCCACACTTGTATGAAGAACACCATCTTCACCAACGTAGTACACAATCTTGACAACAACACCGTGTGGTGGGAAGGCCTCGACAAGAATCCGCCCACAAACGCTGTTGACTGGAAGGGCAACAAGTGGGACTGCACCACGTACTTCCTTATCTACAAGTCTGGCTGCGGCGCACATCCGAACTCTCGCTTCACCGCTAAGGCGATCAACTGCC
>JAZSJI010000160.1:0-10374 GCA_045534235.1 Candidatus Flemingiibacterium sp.
ATACCCTTTATCGCCTGCATCGCCTTTGCTTCAGTAGTTTCGCGCTGGCGGCGAAGTATGCGGTCTGGATCGTTTTCGGGAAGGAGTGCGAGCGCGCGCTCACGCGCACCCTCTGTCGGCGCACGCTCTGCGAGCATTAGAAGTATTTTATCATATTCGAGCGTTTTAAGCGCTCTTTGGTAGTTACTCAATTAAAACAGTCCTTTCGGATTTGCAGTAGTTTCACCAAGCGAGCATATCAAGCACCGCAAAGTGGTGGTCGACGTGGTTTTCGAGATATTTCTCGCACGCCGAGGAAAATTCGGGTATCAGCTCGTCCGCAAGCGTAAAGGAAAACAGCTTTGACATCTTGGCGTAAAGAGCGTGCTGTATTGCCAGCACCGATGCGGGCGCAAGACCGATTATTATCTGCGCTGTACGCATATCGTCGACCTCACGGTCGTTTTCGATGTGCGTTGCTTTATTAAGTAAGCTCGCGCAGTGCTTGCATCGCATACTGCCCTCCATTACGTTAAGGTACATACGCTCTTCCTCGACGCCGTGACCGCACTCCTCACAGTTTACGACGTTCGGAGCAAAGCCCCCAATCAGCGCGAGGCGCATTTCAAAAACGCCCTTGATAAGCCGCAGGGGCTTGTCCGCAAAATGCGTGAGTGCCCACAGCGTGTTAAGCGCAAGTCGGAGCATTTCAGATGAGGTCTGACCTTCGACAGAAACGTATTCAACGGCATTTAAAACGTACGTTGCCACGGTCATCTTATCAAAATCATCGCACAGATGAAAATAGCTTTCAATCAGCGACGACTCGTTGAGCGTGTATTTATCGCCTTTTTCGTACACTACGAACTCGCTGTAGCAGAATATCTGCGTTGCGGCGGTGTGACGCGTACGAAGGCGCACCGAGCCGCGCACGAGCACCGATATACGACCGCGCTCGGCGGTCAGCACGTTGATGTATTTCGCGTTGTCGCCAACGGGCGTTTCGCGCAGGACAAGTCCCTTGACGGTGTAAAGCATCAGTCGTCGTTGAAGCCGAAGGTATTAAGAAGGCTCGCGTTGTCGCGCCAATTTTCCTTCACCTTCACCCAAAGGTCGAGATGCACCTGCACGCCAAAGAATGCTTCCATATCCTCGCGTGCCCACGTGCCGACCTTTTTAAGCGCCGCGCCCTTTTTGCCGATTATAATGCCCTTGTGGGAATCCTTTTCGCAGAATATCTCGGCGCGTATCTTTATGATAGTCGGCTTTTCCTCAAAAGCCTCGATAACGACTGCCGTACCGTGAGGTATCTCGTCATTTAGCGTGCGAAGCAGCTTTTCGCGGATTATCTCTGCCGCAAGAAGGCGCTCGGGCTGATCGGTGAGCATATCCTCAGGGAAGAACCAGCCGCTCTCGTGCAGCAGCTTCGAGGCTTCGTCTATTACGATAGACACACCCTCGCCCTTTGCCGCCGCCATCGGCACGACCGCCTCGAAATCACAGAGTGCGGTATACGCCATAATGCACTCGGCAACCTTTGTTGCGTTTACGGTATCAGTTTTGTTTATCGCAAGGATAACGGGCGTTTCCTGCTTTTTAAAGCGGGCGATTATGCCCTCTTCAATATCGGACACAGACTTCGCCGCATCAACGACTAAAATAGCCGCGTCGACCTCACCGATAGCGGAGGAGATAGTCTTGACCATATAATCGCCAAGCTTGTTCTTGGGCTTTAACATACCGGGAGTATCGAGGAACACAAACTGATCCTCGCCCTTTGTAAGTATGCCTGTGATACGGTTACGAGTAGTCTGCGGCTTACTTGAAACTATAGATACCTTCTCGCCGAGAAGCGCGTTAAGAAGCGTCGATTTGCCAACGTTCGGGCGTCCGACGATAGCGATAAAGCCTGTCCTTGTCATAATGTTTGTTCCTTTATAACGCTTAAATTTAATATAATATAAATATTATACCACAAATATCCGTGTTTGTCTATACAAAGTTTATCTCTGAATACCCATACAGTCGAGCACAGCAGACTGCTTTTCACACATCACCTTTTCGTCCTCCTCGCTCGTGACGTGGTCGTAGCCGAGAAGGTGGAGCACGGAGTGCACGGTCAGGAACGCAACCTCGCGCGTGTAGCTGTGACCAAGCTCCTTTGCCTGCTCTCGTGCACGCTCAAGCGAGATAACGATGTCGCCGAGAAGCACCGCCTCGGTTGCCATATTGATATCGCACTCGCCGTCCTCGCTCATCATCGGGAAGGAAAGCACGTCCGTAGCCGAGTCGATATCGCGGTGCTCGCGGTTGATCTCGCGTATACCCTCGTTATCGGTAAACGTCACGGAGATCTCCGAGCTGCACTGAAAATCTTCATAGGAGAGTGCGGTGTATATCGCCGCCTTGACAAGACAGCGAAGCTCGCTCGTTACGTTTTCCTTATCCTGCTCGTTAGTAAAGTGAATATAGTGTCTCATTCTTTGTCGTCCTTTCTGACTTTGTATACCTGTTTGTTTTGTCTTGCCTTTTCGTAGCTTTCGTAAGCCAAAATGATCTTCTGCACGAGTCTGTGACGCACCACGTCGCGCTCGGAGAAGCGGTGCACCGCGATGTCGTCGATGCCCTCGAGTATCTTGACCGCCTCAAGAAGTCCGCTCTTTTTGCCAAACGGCAGGTCGGTCTGCGTAAGGTCGCCCGTGACGACGGCTTTCGAGTTAAAGCCAAGTCGCGTTAAAAACATCTTCATCTGCTCGGGCGTGGTATTCTGCGCCTCGTCGAGTATGATAAACGAGTCATCAAGCGTGCGTCCGCGCATATACGCGAGCGGTGCTATTTCGATAATACCGCGCTCAACGTATCTCTGATACGCCTCGCTTCCGAGCATCTCGTAAAGTGCGTCGTAAAGCGGGAAGATACGGATCTATTTTATTCTGCAAATCACCCGGCAAAAATCCGAGCTTCTCGCCTGCTTCGACCGCGGGACGCGTCAGTATGATGCGCTCGACCTGCTTACTTTTGAGGGCCGTTACTGCCATCGCAACCGCGAGGAAGGTCTTACCCGTTCCCGCAGGGCCAACACCCATAATGACCGTATTTTTTCTGATAGCATCGACGTATTTTTTCTGACCGACGGTCTTTGCTTTTATGGGCTTGCCGCGTGTAGTCAGACATATCGTGTCGTCGTCGAGCAAGGAAAGCTCGCTTTTTTTGCCGTCCGACACCATATCAATGACGTAATCGACGTTCTGTGCGGTAAGCGTGCCCCCAAGCTTCGTCATACGCTTAAGGTATCCGAGCGCGTCCGCGGCACGCTCCACGGCAGTAATATCCGCACCGCTCACGCTTATCGCATCGCCCACACCGTTTGTGTCAGCGCTCGACTTTATCACGACGCCGAACGCCGACTCAATCTTTTCAAGATTTGCATCAAGCTCACCGAAAAGAGCCGCCGTCTGCTCGGCAGAGTCGGTGAGTATTATTTTTTCGGGCATTTACTGTCCTCCTTGATTTTGTGTTGTATATATAGGCACCTCGAGCGCTATGTCCCGAAGCACCGTTAGCTCGCACTCGATAACGTACACGCCGTCTTTGAGCCCCGCGTTTATTTCGCGCGATACAAGCTCGCTCTCTGCGGCGATCTCGGCACACCGCTCACGCAGCTGCCTATATGCCTCTTTTCGTGCTTCGTTTTCCGTTAGCCTTATCGGTTTGTCTTTATACTCGCGATACACAGTTTCGCTAACGGTTATCGGTACTGTTACAGCCTCAAAAAAACGAAGCTGATCCTCTCTTACTATTTTATCACAATTCTCAGGTAAATTCGAGGTATTTGAGAAAATTTTTATAGAAATTCCGAAAAAATTAAAATATTTCTCCGAAAACTCGCGACCTGTAGCCTCGCGAACCGTATTTTCAAGCGGCACCTCTATCAAAATCTCGCGTTTAACCCTTGCCAGAACCGTTCCGCGAGCGTGTGTGAGGCGAAGCCCGTGCTTCATTTCTTCAATGCCCGACGCAAGAAGCTCGCCCGCTCTTACAAGCTCCTCCTCGCGCGCTATCTTTTGTCCGCGAAGTATCTCCATATATTCGATAGTGCCGTCCTCGCTCGCGACGAGATTGTGCGGCAAGCTTTCGTCTATGTCAATAACGTGCGGCACTGTCTCGCGCACCTCAACCGTCGCGTGCGTGCCGCGAAGGTTTACGGATACCCACGCTAAATCGTCGTACTCCAGCAAAAACTCGCTGTGAAGTGCGTCAAAATTGGTAGAGGGTATATAGGTTCCGACGCCGCAACCGAGTGCGTCAAGGCGTGAGAGTATTTCCTTATCCGAAATATTTTCGTTACCGATAACATCAAACGACCATATGAACTGCTCCGACAACAGAACTGTCAAAACGAATAAAAAAGCGCCTATGGGTATACCTATACGCTTTTTGTATCTTTCGAAAAAGTGCGGTATACCGCGCTCGGACGTTATTTCGTAAGCTATGGAGTTTTCCTGCATCGCGGACTCAATCATCGCACACTGCGACCACTCAAGCGAAAACGTAAGCGTATCTCCGCACCTTCGCATACGTCTGAAATTCGTTCCCGACAAAGCGAGAAGATCCGCCGCCGCATCTATATTACCCGTAACGCGGTAATCACGCCAACCGCGTATCCACCGCATAGCCCTAACTATCATCGCCAACCTCACCGCCAAGACAGATACACCTTACAGTACCGCGCACAAGCACGCGTCCGAGAGCAAAGCTTCGAAGCTCAAGCCCCTCTCCCGCCACTGTAATCACACCGTCACACAGACGAAGTGCCACCTCGTTGTCAGTATAGTTAATAAGCGCCTCGCATCCGCTCACGGTAATCTCGCGATTTCCGACCGCCTCGACAAACGACGTCTTACCAAGCGTACCGACCGGTATATCAAGCCTCTCGCACACTCTTTGCCCTAAAGGAATTTTTTTGCCTTTACTCATATTATCTCCTATGCTCTGCATAATCGTTAATAAGTGTTTTCGTTTGGTCAATTATATGATATTGGGGCGGTGATTATTATTACAAGGCCAAAAAAGCGCACCCTTACGCACCAAGGTCCTGCCCTCACAGTATTATGGCTTTTAGCGTTTTTTCTTTTGTTTTATTTTATGCGCTCACCGGATGCCGCGAGAAGCTCTGCCAAAAGCGCCCTCAACGTCTGCGCTGCAGGGCTTATCCCTTCACTCTTTCCGTTTATTGTACTCGTTTCACTCGTCAATTTATCAGGCCTTTCAGGGCGTATCGCGCGCTTTGTCGGCCGTCCGCTTGGAGTGATGTTTGGCATATCTCCGGCTGCCGCGTCGGCTATAATCCTCGGCACGCTCGGAGGATTCCCTACAGGTGCGGTATGTACGCGCGAGCTGTATGAGAACGGCGATATAACCAAATCCGAAGCAGAGCGGCTTATAACTTTCACTAACAACGCAAGCCCTGCCTTCTGCATCGGAGTTGTCGGCGCATCGCTTTTCGGCGATACCGCATTTGGTGTACGGCTTTATGTGTGTCAGATAACAGCCGCATTAATAATCGGAATAGTGCAGCGAAAAAGAGCGTGCTTGGCGTATCAAATAAGCCGTCCATTTCTTGGGATTAGCGTATCTGACATCATAAATCGCGCAGTATCAAGCTCCGCTGCAACAATGCTTACCATATGCGCGTTTTCGGTGTTTTTTGCGGTCGTCGGCGATGCGCTGTGCATTACTCTCTACCACTGTTTCGGCGAAACAGTGGCAGCTCTTACCGGTGCCATATTCGAGCTCACGCTCGGTGCGAGAAGCTGTGCGGCACTCGGCGACAACGTGTCGTACATACTATGTGCATTCGCCGTTGGTTGGTCCGGAATTTCTGTGCATATGCAAATTTCGTCTATACTCTCGGGCACAAAAATATCAATGAGGCGGTATTACCTCTGCAAGCTGTTGCAGGGGATACTGACCGCCTCACTGATATGTTTGTTTATTTGAATTTTTGTGGTACGTACGGCATAAGCTTCGCCTTTTTGCCCGCTACGAGCACCTGCCCGATAAGCTCAACGCCTATCTCGTCGAGCATTGCACCGATGTACCCCATTGCGTATTCGTCCGCAGACGAGTATTCTACCTCGATGGCATTTGGGTGCGAATGCGCGATTATCATTCTTTTTGCCTCATAATGCGTCGCAAACTTTACGATATTGCCGAGTGTAATGGTAACCTGCGTATCATCGCCCGTGGCGACACGCTCAAGCGCTGTCACAATGCCCTTGTCATCGATTGCGGCAGCCCAAAGCTCCTCAACGAGTGAATAGCACATCATAGCAGAAAACATCGTTTCGTATTCGTGTACGTGCTTTCCGACAGGCGAAGGCTTTTCCTTCATTGCGACAAGCTTGCCTATGAGAAGAATAAGCACCGCCGCGTGATGCGACATACCGGCGATACGCATAAGCTCTGAATACTTCGAGTGGTACGCATGGCGTACTGTACCGAAATGAGCTTCGATCGCCTCGACTGTTTCGCAAAGACGGCTCTGTACGTTCGTATACGACAGGATAAGAGCGAGAAGCTCGGCGTCATTCATCGTGGTGTCGCCGGACTCTGCAAATCTCTCGCGCAGCTCTTTTGCGTATTCCTTATTCATCTGCTTTATATCGGTCATACGTCACCTTTTGTCAAACGTTACTTTTTCTTTATTCTTTCCTTCTCGTACTGCATCATATAGAGGTTGTAGTATTTACCGCGTGCCTCAAGAAGCTCGTGGTGGCTTCCCTGCTCGACAATCTCGCCGTGCGAGAGGACGATTATGTTATCTGCGTGCTGTATGGTGGAAAGTCTGTGCGCGACCATAAGCATAGTGCCGATATTCATCATCTTCTCAAGCGAATTCTGTATGAGAAGCTCGGTTTCGGTATCTATATTTGCGGTTGCTTCATCGAGTATCATAACAGCGGGCTTGTGGATTATTGTACGCGCAAAGGACAACAGCTGTCTTTGCCCCGCGGAGAAGTTATTTCCGCGCTCGCGGACCTCCTCGTCAAGACCGCCCGTAAGCTTTTCGATGAACTTATCCGCATTGACGTAGCGGCAGGCGTCCATAACCTCGTCATCGGACACTCCCTCAAGTCGAAGCAGGATATTACTGCGTATCGTACCCGAGAAAAGAAATACGTCCTGAAGCATCTGACCGAAGTGACGGCGAAGCGAGGATATTTTAATCTTCTTTATGTCGATGCCGTCTATGAGTATCTGTCCCTTTTGAATATCGTAGTTACGGCAGATAAGCGAGAGGATCGTGGTCTTGCCAGAGCCTGTTGAGCCTACGAACGCAACCGTTTCCTTAGCGTTTACCTTAAATGAAACGCCGCGCAGTACCCACTCGTCGGGCACGTACGAGAACCATACGTCACGGAACTCAATATTGCCCTCAACGCTTTCAAGCTCGATTGCATCGGGCTCGTCCACAACGTCGGGCTTTATGTCGAATATCGTGAATATCTTCTCTGCCGATGCAAACGCCGACTGCAGCCAGTTAAACTGCTCTGCAAGGCTCTGTATCGGGTTAAAGAACTTCGAGATATACATATAGAACGACACAAGCACGCCGCTGTCAATACTCTGACCGAGGAACACTACGTCCTTTATATATCCGCGCCCACCAAGATAGAGAAGGCACAGCACGGACGAAATGTATAGCATATAAACGAGCGGTCTGAAAATACCGAACACGAATATCTGCGAGCGCTTTGCCTTGCCGAGCGCTTCGTTTTTAGCGTCAAACTCCGCTTTTTTGCGTTCCTCACGGTTGAAAATCTGAATTATCTTCATACCCGAAAGATTTTCGGACAAGAAGGTGTTTATATCCGTAGTACCGTCCTTAACCTTGCGGTACGCCTTACGCGAGAATTTACGGAAGATAACGGTAAAGAGCACGATAAACGGCACAAAGCAGAGCACCATCAATGTCAGCTGATAGTTGAGCAGCAACATCGCCGCGAGGACACCCACAACAACGAATGCGTTTTTGATAAGGTTTACCAGAATGTTGGTAAACATCATCGAAATTGCGTTGGTATCGTTTGTTACACGCGTAACAAGCTTGCCGACGGGATGAGCGTTAAGCTGTGCGTGGGACAGGCTCTCGATGTGCACGAAAAGGTCCTCACGGATGCTCGAAAGTATCTTCTGTCCCGTTTTTTGAAGAACTATCGCCTGAATGTACGAGGACACGAGCGATACAATGAGTATGCCTGCGTATACAGCCACCATCGAAAGAAGCCGCGACATCTCGAAGTCGTCCTTTATCATCTCCTCGATGCTTCCGACAAGAAGGGGAGATATGATGTCGTACGCTATCGAAACGAGCATTATAACAAGCACGAATATGAAGCTTCCGACGTGCGGCTTTGCATACACGAGAAGGCGCTTTAATATTTCGGAGTCCCTCATATTTCTATCAAAGCCGATAGCCTCCTTGCGGTCCTTTATGGAAAGGTAAGCCACGAGGAAGATTATCGAAAGCACGCCGATAATAGCACCGATGATAAGAAGCGGATAAAATTCAAGCATTACTTATCGCCTCCTCTCTCGTCGTCAAGGCGCTGAAGCTCTACCATTTCACGGTAGTCCTCACAGCGCGCGTAAAGCTCATCGTGGGTTCCGACGTCACTTACGCGACCGTCGTCGATAAAAATTATCTTATCCATCTGCTCAATGGTGGATATTCGATGCGCGATAAGGATGGTCGTCTTACCGCGGCGTATACTGCGAAGATTGTCCAAAATAACCTTTTCAGTCTTGACGTCAACCGCAGATACGGAGTCGTCAAGTATGAGTATCGACGCGTCCTTCATAAGCGCGCGTGCGATAGAAATACGCTGCTTCTGTCCTCCCGAAACCGTAACACCTCGCTCGCCGAGCACAGTTTTGTATCCGTCGGCAAAGCCGACGATGTTTTCGTGCACGTCCGCCATTTTTGCCGCCGTTTCGACCTCGTCAAAGCCACCGCCGTCGGTCGCGAACGAGATATTATTTTCAATCGTATCGCTGAAAAGGAAGTTGTCCTGCGGAACGTACGCGGCATATTTGCGTACGGTATGTATCGGGATAGTGTTTATATCGCGTCCATCAAGGAAAACAGTTCCATCGGGCACGTTGTACGTACGAAGGATAAGGTCGACGAGCGTCGTCTTACCCGAGCCCGTCTTACCGATGATGCCTACGTTCTCGCCTGCGTTTATCTTGAAGGATACGCCGGACAGTGCCTTATAGTCACCGTCGGGATAGGTAAAGTCAAGCGAGCGGAATTCTATGTCGCCAACGATTGCATCACCATCAGAAACGTCTTCGCGGTCAAACACGTCGGGCTTCGCATCGAGAAGCTCGGAAATACGCTTAAGTGACGCCTTGCCGCGCGATGCCATTTCAATAAGTTGTGACACCGCCATAACAGGCCACACTATTGCGGTAAAGTAACCGATAAACTCAACGAGTTCGCCCGCGGTAAATACGTCCTGATACACGAGGTATCCGCCGTATCCGAGGATAACGCATACTACCGATTCAACGAACAGGGTTACGCTTATATTGAGAAGCGTAGACGCCTTGGTGTAGTCGACGTTCGCCTTTTCGTTTTCTTTATTGAGATGCCTGAACGCCAAAAGCTCTACGAACTCTTTAACAAACGCCTTTATAACGGCGATACCCGAAAAGCTCTCCTGCGAGAAATCCGACAGCTTCGAGAATGCCTCCTGACGAGTTTCCCATTTGTTCATCATATATTTTCCGACTATCGTGCCGACGATAAGGAGTAGCACCATCGGGATAAGCGTAAGTCCCGTCAGAAGCAGGTCCATTCGCGCCATTTTGTATATCGCGAGCACGCCGAGAAAGAGCGCGTCACAGAACATAAGCACGCCCGAGCCAAAGCAATCCTGTACGGTTTCAAGGTCATTGGTAAAAAGCGTCATCATATTGCCGACCTTGTTGACCTGATAGTACTGCTGGGAGAGGTCCTTGCAGCGGTCAAACATACGTCCGCGAAGGTCCGTTTCCACCTTTACACCCGCGCCAAAGAAGCATATGCGCCCTAAAAAGCGCCCTATGACCATTACGAGTATAATGCCGAGCAGCGGCAGGCAGATACGGTCAAGAAGAAAGTCCATATCGAAGGCGACTGTAGCACCCTTGTACTCCACCGCACCGTCGTTTATGCCGTTTACGACAAGCTTATAAAGCTCGGGGACGATAAGCTGAAAATAGTCGATGACTATAAGCGCAAATATACCGAGCAGAAGTGATGGGGAGTATTTGAGATAATAACGATTTATATGTTTTCCGAATAGCACTCGTTTTTCCTCCTTAATTTTAGAAGCGTGTCTTAAC
>JAZSJI010000145.1:0-2327 GCA_045534235.1 Candidatus Flemingiibacterium sp.
TGATGCCCATTCCCGAGAGAAGGCTTGCAATGCGGTCGGACTCCTCCTTTACGTCGTCAAATGTGAAGCTCTTTTCATCGCCCTCGTCGTTAAGCCAGATAAGAGCGGGCTTATTTGGCTCAAGGCGTGCGTACTCGTCTACGATGTCGTAGCCGAAGTTGAAGTTATCGGGAATGTTAAGCTTATAATTTGCTTTGAAATCCTCGTAGGAGTCGAAATCCGTGCGAGGAAGATATTTATGTAAAAAGTTCATTGGTATGACGTCCTTTTGCTTAGCGTTTCATATTTTCGTTGATTACGGTGAGAAACTTTGCAACAGTTCCGATGGCGCGCTGACTGTGCGGAAGCGCGGGATTGAAGTAAATGGAATCTCCTGCACGAAGTATATACTCGTTGCCGTCAAGCGATACGGCGACAGTGCCCTCAAGCACCATATTAAATTCCTGACCTGCGTGAGTAACGGGCTCGTGATGATCGTCCGTCGGGTCAAGAGTGACTATCATCGGCTCCATTTCGCGGTCAACGTAGTTGAATGCAAGGGAAGTGAACTTATATCCCGCGAAGCGCTCTACGTCAAGGCCTTTTCCCTGACGGACGATCGTGTAGTCGACCATACGCGGTTCATCGCCGAGAAGGAGCACGGTCGGGTCCACGCCAAGCTCGGTTGCGATAAGGTAAAGCTTGCCTACGGGAATATCGCAGGTAGCGTTTTCATAGCTGTCGTACACCTCGCGGCTTACGCCGATGTTCTTTGCGACGGTGTCCGCGTCAATATCTAAAATGTCACGAAGCTCGCGCACTCGTGCTGCAATCTGTTCAACCTGTGGGATCATTGTTTTATCATCCTTTCGTAAAATAAAAGTATTTCATTATATTATATCACATCGCGCGGAATATTGCAAGACATATTTTATAAAAATGAGTAAATATCCTCATTTGGCACTTCACTTTGGCAGCTTTTATATTGCGGCAGGCAAAAAAATAAAAAGTGCGTCCGTGTGGAACGCACTTTTGTATTCGTTTACAGCATTTCGCGCACGCGCAGGGAAACGCCGACGCCGTCTGCAATCTTCTGGCAAACGTCAATGTCGCTGTCGGGTATAGAGCCGCGCACAACTGAGAGCACCACGTTCGGCACGTACGCCTTCACTCGGCGAGCGAAGTCGATGAGCGCATCAAACGCGTCCTCGCCAAACTCGCAGTGACAGACCGCCTGATAGCTCTTCGCATCGGCGCAGTTGAGGCTTATCGAAACGGTATCGAAGCAGCCCTCAAATTCGGGCGTCGTGTCACGCTTATTGATAAGGTCCGAGTGACCGTTGGTGTTTATGCGTATTTTAACGTCGTTCTTTTCTTTAACCTTGCGGCATACCCAAAGTATGTCGTCAAGACGCTCGGTGGGTTCTCCGTAGCCGCAGAAAACGAGCTCCTTATAGTCGGAAAGCGTACGCGCCTCGATATCAGCGAGAATTTCCTCGCGCGTCGGCTCGCGATCAAGCCAAAGGTCGCCGTACAGCTCTTCGCCGTGCGAGCGAACGCAGAACTCGCAGGAGTTCGAGCAGCGGTTGGTGGTGTTAACGTAGAGCGAGTCGCCTACTGTATATGTGATAGTCATAATATTCTCCATTTCGCCGCTTTTGCGGCGACATAAATTCTTTATGAAATTCAAATGTGTTTGCTCCGCAAACAAAAATGGGACGGGCCCCATTTTTAATTTGAATTTCGGTGCGTGAACGATTACCCTGCGACTGGGCTAAATAAACCTTCACGCCATTCTCCGTTTTATAGTGAAAATGCCGCCTTACTTGGCGGCATTTTCTATGTTCTTTTGATTATTCAGCCTTGGGAGCGTCAACAGGGCAAGCGCCTGCGCAAGCACCGCAGTCAAGGCACTCGTCAGCGTTGATCTCGAACTTGCCGTCAGCCTCGCTGATGCAACCTACAGGACATTCGTCAGCGCACGCGCCGCAAGCGATGCACTCATCAGAAATTCTATATGCCATTTCAAATACACCTCCGTGTCAAAATATTTTGCTTACGTGGTATATTGTATCACTATCATATGAAAATTGCAATAGGGTAGCACAAAAATTCATATTCTGTTCATAAATGAAGCGCGTCCAAATTCTGAATTACTGTGCGTTTGCGTCGTCCTTCGGCTTTACTCCCTTGCCGCCGATGACCTTAACGTCGTCGCGGTGGTATACCTTCGGCGGTATCATCTCCGCCTTCGTGCCAAAGCGCACGCGAACGAGCCCTGCGAGCGGCTGCACCTCGATAACGGTGCCGTCGCCGTCGGGCGTTGCGACTATCTGATCGACGCGCGG
>JAZSJI010000142.1:0-3106 GCA_045534235.1 Candidatus Flemingiibacterium sp.
AGATATTCCTGCGTGTACTAAAGCGTGCGACGGTGGTCTACATATCCGACGCTGATGACGAAACCGTACGCGCGATGCATATGACGCCCGCACATTCGATAAGCGAGGCGATGAATATTGCCGAGGAAATAATCGGCAAAAAGGACGCGAGCGTGACTGTCATTCCCGACGGCGTTGCGGTAATGGTTGGATAAAAATAGGTGACGTTTTGGGCTGATTCCCATAAGGAAGCTTATATTCTCGTAGGGGCGGATTCCATATCCGCCTGCAAAAGCCGTAAAACAAAAACGGGCGAATATAGAATTCGCCCCTACGGACACGTCTGAAATTTTTATCAGAGAGATTGTTTTCTCTGCCGATTTGTGTTAGCCTCCCTCCGAGAGAGAGGTGGCACGGCGCAGCCGTGACGGAAGGAGCCTGCGTTACTTAGGACTTTAGCCAAATCTATTGTTACGCATTCTCCCTCAGTCAGCTTCGCTGACAGCTCCCTCACGGAGGGAGCCTTTGGACGCGCTCGTGCATCTTTTAGGGGTATGAGCTTTGCCCTGTGCCTTTGTAATACAAAGGCGAAACTTGCGATAAATCAGAACGATAAACAGAAATTTGATAAAAAGAGGAGGCTAATTATGAAAAGAATTTGTTTTGTATTGATGCTGATGCTTGCACTCGCTACGTTCTGTAGTTGTGGGGATTATGTCAATAGTTATTCTGCAACTATTTTGATTACTTCCTGTCAGGGCGATGAAGCGAGTATGGAATTTGATACCTTTAAAGGAACGTATAATTTCAAATTAAGAGGTGATGGAGTCGGCGACCGTACTCTTGATTTTGAAGCAAGCCTTGACGAAGGCGAGATGAATATTTATATCGGTGTTGACGGCGAAAAAGAATTGCTCCGCACAGTTAAGGGCGAAGAAGCCTACGATGAAACGATTACGCTCGACGATAAATACGATTATGAAAAAACGATCTACGTTATTCTCGAATCGGTGGGCGAATGCGCAGACGGTGATTTTGAGTTCGAGTATAATTGATTTGAGTGAAGCGAACGAGCTTGTTTTACCGAGCAAAGTAAACCCCGACAGACGTCAAAATCTGTCGGGGTTATCTCTTTGCTTTCTGCGTATCTAATTTGTTTATCCGTAGAGGGGACCTGCGGTCTCCCGCGGGCGAACACAGTTCGCCCCTACCGGTACGATGTGGAAACATCCTTATAAGAAGACTGCTTTTACCCGTCGCTTTCGTTTTTGCTTGCTACGTCAGCCGCGGCGCTGTGCTTTGCGCCGACCTTGGAAACAACACTGGCGCGCTTTATCGTGCCCGATCCAAACTTACTTCGTATCTCGTCCATTGCTCGGTCGAGGCGTTTGTCGCGCTCAAGGCGAGCCTCGTGCTCCTCATCCGGAAAGAGCGTCAGCTGCTCCGCGTCACCGCGATCAATGTCGGCAAGCGCAAGTCCGAGCAGTCGTATCGGCACGCGCTCGTTCCAAAGCTCGCGCAGAAGCACCATCGAAACGCGGTGTATCTCGCCCGTGACATCGGTGGACACCGAAAGCTTCTTTTGGTGCGAGCGGTCGACAAAATCGGTTGTACGTACGGTGACGGATATGCAGTACGCCTTAACGCCGTCGCGGCGCATACGCGTTGCAACGCTGTCCGCGAGCGCGAGCATCACGGGAGATGCGTTATCGTAGCCTGTGATGTCGGCGGCAAGCGTTGTGGAATTACTGTAGCCCTTAGCTTCCTCGGGCGCATCGCGCACCACGGAATCGTCGATTCCGTTTGCGCATCGGTGAATATGCTCGCCGCCCTTTTTGCCGAGGAATGATACGAGCGTCGCAACGTCGCAGCGTGCGACGTCACCGATAGTGTAAAGCGCGTGGCGCTCGAGCTTTTCCGCCGTCGCCGCTCCGACGCCGAGCAGATCGCGTACGGGAAGCGGCCACATTTTCTCGGCAATTTCGTGCGAAAAAAGCGTGTGCACGCGGTCGGGCTTCTCGAAATCGCCCGCCATTTTCGCGCACAGCTTATTCTGCCCTATACCGACGTTTACGGTAAAACCGAGCGTGTCGCGGATCTCGTCCTTGATCTTATACGCGATCGCGACGGGATCGGGATAGACCACCTCCGTGTCGCTCATATCGAGAAAGCACTCGTCGATCGAATATTGCTCGACCACGGGAGCGTATTTCTCGAGTACGGCAACGAATGCGCGCGAGCATTTTTGATAGAGTTTAAAATCGTGTGACACAAGCGTAAGCGTCGGGCATTTACGAAGTGCCATTGCGACCGGCTCGCCCGTCTTTACACCGTATTTTTTGGCAGGTATGGACTTTGCGAGCACGACACCGCGACGCGTTTCGCGGTCGCCGCACACCGCCGACGGGATAAGTCGAAGATCAGGCTCGCCGTTTGCAACGCGCCTTGCAGCTTCCCAAGACAAAAATGCACTGTTTACGTCAACGTGGAATATAAGCCGCGCCACTGGTGTCGCCCCCTCTCGAACATTTGTTTGGTTATATTATAGCATAGGTTTTGACGTTTGTCAAGAGGAAATATCCTCGTGCGCTCCGCGCACTCGGAGAACGACCTCGCGCGAGGTTCCATCGAATATTGACAAATCCCCTTTTCGGTGATAAAATAAATACATCACACAAAAAAGGAGTTACACCTATGGCAGTAGTAACAATAATCGGCGCTGGAATGATGGGCTCGGCGCTCGCTTTCCCCGCGAGAGAAAACGGCAACGAGGTGCGCCTCGTCGGCACACCGCTTGACCGCGATATAATCACCGCTTGCAAACAAACAAATCAGCACCCGAAATTCACCCGTCCGTTCCCCGACGGTCTTAAGTATTATCAGATCGAGGAAATGGACGACGCTGTAAGCGGCGCGGATATGATAATCGGCGGCGTGTCGAGCTTTGGCGTTGACTGGTTCGGCGACGTCGTTCTGCCCGCCATTCCCGAGGAAATACCCGTCCTCTCCGTCCCCCAGGGCCTTTCCGCCCTGCCCGCCGGCTCGCTTCTCTGCTTCCCCGCGCTCTGGCGCTCGCGCCTTGCCGTCCCGGGGCTTCGCCGCAACCTCAACGCCATCGGCGGTCCTT
>JAZSJI010000050.1:0-3410 GCA_045534235.1 Candidatus Flemingiibacterium sp.
CCTTGTCAAAGCCGACGATCTTCGTCGTGCTTCCGCCAACGTCTATTCCTATAACAACACTCATAATTTACCTCCAAGGCGGTATTTCTACAATAATTATACACTCTTTACGTCTATTATTCAATCGTCACTTTCACTAAATTTTCTGCTACACATTCTTTAAATACGACGTCGTGCCCTTAATCGTGGACAGCTCATCGTGCAAACAGTCAAGGAACAAGCGCATCGACTCCGGCATCTCGCCCTGTCGCTTTAAATAGAATACGTACTGATCCGGAGGAGGATTGACGAGGTTGCTTATTACGACGTCTTTCCTGCGAAGGCGATACGCTATTGCACTTGGCATAAGGCACCAATAATCGTCGTCGATAAGGCTTTCCATAAGCCCCATACTTCCCACTAAAATGTGCGGATCGGATACAAGCGGAACTGTATTTCTTCTCCAGTTATCGTAGTCAGGAAACCACGGGACCTGTATTTCCTTTTCAGGCAAAAGAGTAGTAATATCAACTGTAGGCGCAAGTCCGCTTTTACAGCCTGATACACACACCATTTTTGTGCGGTATGCAGGCGACGTTTCAAGCGTATCTCCGTAAACGTCAGGGGCTATGATCGCGAGGTCTGCCCCACCTTCCTCGACGCTTTTGTAAGCGTTTTCAGAGCGGCTGGTAAGTACGCGCAGCGAAGACCCACTCCCCTTTTTAAGATACGAACGGATAACGTTCGGCAAAATATAATTTGCAATACTGCTTATCGCAACCACCCGCAAAAGATTTTGATTCATTTGCTCCGGTATTGTTTGAGCCTTCATCCAAAGTTGCTGGCTTTCTCGCGCTATGGGAATAAATGCTTTGCCCTCGTCGGTAAGCATCAAATAATGTCCGCCCTTTTTTCTGTGTATCAAAGAATATCCGAGCTTTTCCTCAAGCGAGCGCAGACGGTTACTGAGTGCCGGCTGTGATATATACAGCTTTTCCGCCGCCAAGGATATACTTTTACAGTTAACGATCATCAAAAACGCCATAAGCTCTTCCTGATTCATAAACCATCCCCCATTCTTATAACCTTTACTTATAGGATACCACAAAATTATCTATTTTACAATAGTAATTTGTTGTTGTATAATAAAATCAGACTATAAAGTCTTGAAAAAACATCATATAAGAAGGGAGTGGGCGTCCGAAGCGAAGCCTAAAAACAAAGCATATAGGCTCAAGGCTTCAACACGCTCAAAACAAAACGATGGACAAACACGCCATTATGTACCGCAATTTATCGCAGGAGGATCTTATAAAAAGCGGCGCTTTCAGCCTTCCTATGGCGATAAACGCTCTAAAGCGCAGCCTTATTCAGTTCCGTGACGGAGAAATACTCTTCCCCGAGAAGATCGTTCAGGTATTTAACGAGGAAACCAACGAAAGAATCAACTGCCTTCCTGCAACGCTTCTGCCCGAAAAGCTCTGCGGCGTTAAGTGGGTATCTGTATTCCCTCCGAACCCTGCACGCTTCGGCACGCAGAACCTTTCGGCGATCATTACGCTTTCGAGCATAGAGAACGGCTATCCCGTCTGCGTTATGGACGGCACGCTCTGCTCGAATATGAGAGTTGCCGCAGTGGGTGCTCTGGCGGCTGATCTGCTCGCAAAGAAGGACGTAGAGAGCATCGGATTTATCGGTGCAGGTGAGCAGGCGAAGATGCATTTGCTCGGTATGAAGACCGTTCGACCGAATCTTAAGGTATGCCGTGTTGCAGCCAAAACCGAGGAAGACGAGAGAATATTCGTAGAGAGCCTTAAGCCGCTGCTGCCCGATATGGAATTTATCGCTTGCAATACCGTTCTCGAGGATGCTATCCGCAACTCCGATATTATCGTTACCGCGACAAGTGCACAGGCTCCGCTCTTAAAGCCCGAATGGATAAAGAAGGGCGCGTTCTACAGCCACGTCGGTGGATATGAGTGCGACTACCGCGTTATTACGATGGCCGACAAGCTCGTTTGCGACGACTGGGGCGTTGTAAAGCACAGACTTTCCACGATTACCCGTGTATACAAGGAAGGACTCATTACAGATGATGACATAAGCGGAAATCTCGTTGAGATTCTTGACGGAAGCCGTCCCGCGCGCGAGAGCGACGATGAATTTATCGTATTCTCCGCCGCCGGTCTTTCCTACGTTGATATAGCGATCGCGCACGATATGTTCCGCCGTGCCGAAGAAAAGAACGCAGGCGTTATGGTACCGCTTCAGGAAAAGATGATATTCGAGTACGAAAACCTTTCGAATTACGTCGAGATCTGAAAAAAATAATATTACCTAAAGGGAGCGTTTACATATATGGATTTTCATATTGCTATGATCCCGCATAAGCCGTACGATGAAATGATCGCAGGCTTTCTGCCAAATCTGCTCGAGTATTACAAGCACCCCGAAAAATACACCTTGGAGCCATTCAAGATTTTCGGCAACCTTTACTACGTCGGCGACAGGCAGGTATGCTGTCATCTGATAGATACCGGCGACGGTCTTATCCTCATCGACAGCGGTTATGCGCATACGATGCATTTGCTGATACAGAATATCCGCAAGCTTGGCTTCAATCCTGCGAATATCAAAATAATCATCCATTCTCACGAGCATTTTGATCATTTCGGTGCGAGTCAGCGACTGAAGGAGCTTTACGGATGCAAGATCTATATGAGCAAGGCAGGCGTTGAGCGGTTAAAGTCCAATCCCGAGGCTGCACTTATGCATTTAAGCCCCGAGCCTTACGGCCCGATCCCCGAAACCGATGTAGCACTTGACGACGGCGACATCATCACCCTCGGCAACACAAGCATCCGCTGCGTTACGGCGCCCGGGCATTCGGAGGGCGTTATGGCGTTTTTCTTCGACATAACCGACGGCACGGATACGAAACGCGTAGGATATTGGGGCGGAGTCGGATTTCTTACGATACACAGACCGCATCTGGTAAAATACGGTTTGCCGCTTGATATGCGCGATCAGCTTGGGCACACGATTAACAAGCTCCGAGGGGAGCGTGCCGACATAACGATAGGCAATCATCCGGCGAACAACAAAACCGTAGAGCGATATCTCTATATGCACGAAAACCCGTCGGAGAACCCGTTTCTTGATGCATCGGTATGGGAAGAACAGCTCAACATTATGCAGATAAAGCTTGATGATTTCATCGCGAAAAATTATTGATACAGCAAAAAAATCAGCTCACCTTTCGGTGAGCTGATTTTTACTTGATGTGAGCTAAAATTATTCAGCGTCCTCAGCCTTGTCAAAGCCGACGATCTTCGTCGTGCTTCCGCCAACGTCTATTCCTATAACAACACTCATAATTTACCTCCAAGGCGGTATTTCTACAATAATTATACACTCTTTACGTCTATTAT
>JAZSJI010000185.1:0-4147 GCA_045534235.1 Candidatus Flemingiibacterium sp.
CTGCGTCGTACGCCGCGCGGATAGTGTCCTTGGTGATACCGCCGTCAACCTCGATGTCGATCTCGCGTCCCGACGCGTCGATCATCGCCTTTACGGCGCGAATGCTCTCGAGCGTTTCGGGAATGAACGACTGTCCGCCAAAGCCCGGCTCAACAGTCATTACGAGCACCATATCGACGTACGGGAGCAGCGGCTCGAGCACGAATGCAGGTGTCGCAGGCTTAATCGAGATGGCGGACTTTACGCCAAGCTCGCGGATTGCCTTGAGGGTTTCAAGCTGATTGTCGCAGCTTTCGTAGTGGATAGTGATAATGTCCGCGCCCGCCTTGGCGAAATCCTCAACGTAGCGGATAGGGTTTGTTATCATAAGATGCACGTCGAAGATAAGCTTCGAGTGCGGGCGAAGCGCGCTTACTACGCACTGTCCAAAGCTCATATTGGGCACGAATACGCCATCCATAACGTCGAGATGAAGCATTTCTGCGGCGTTTTCAATCTGTGCAACGTCCTTTGCGAGCGCGCTGAAATCAGCGGCGAGAAGGGAAGGTGAAATTTTTATCTTAATAGCTTTAATTCCTTTCGAGAAATCTTGTTTAGTTTATTTTTTCACGCGCCGAGGGCTTTCACCAACGGCGCGGGCTTGCCATATCATATTAGAGAGCCGAAAATTCGTACGGTCACACGCGGTTCGGATGTAAAAAACAAAGGATATAAGCTCGGCCAGCCGCGCTTATCCGTACTTTCGCCGCCACTATTGTGGCGGCGTTTGTTATGCCTGTTTAGAGCTTACGCACGTTCGATGAGCGCGATTGCCGTAGCGGCGATGCCTTCCTCGCTGCCCGTAAATCCAAGGCGTTCCTCTGTGGTCGCCTTTACGCTGACGAGCGACACGTCAACGCCGAGTGCTTTTGCAATATTCTCGCGCATTACATCAATGTGAGGCGCAAGCTTCGGACGCTGTGCGATTACGGTCGAGTCGACGTTTACGATAGCATATCCGTTTTCGCGAAGTCGGTCGGCTACTGCCGAGGCAAGCTTTAAGCTGTCCGCGCCGCGCCATTTTTCGTCGGTGTCGGGGAACATCTTACCAATGTCACCAAGCGCCGCCGCGCCGAGAAGCGCGTCCATTATCGCGTGCACGAGCACGTCCGCGTCGGAGTGACCGTCGAGTCCTACGGTGTGCGGTATATCCACGCCGCCGAGTATAAGCTTTCTGCCGCTCACCAGACGGTGAACGTCATAGCCTTGTCCGATACGAAGCATACTTATCTCCTTTAATTTATTTTTTTGATAAGCTCCAGACGAAGCCCCGAGTACTTGTACGCATTCTCGAAGTCGCCGCAGCATTTACAGCAGAACTCGAGGTCGGTGTAGACCGCCCACAAAAGCGCGGGCAGGGTATCGGGCGTGAGAAGCTTCAAAAGCTTGGTTTTTGCACTTAGGTATTCGGCTCGGAGCATCTCGAATTTCGCTTCGATGTGCCACTTGTAAAATCCGTCCGAAAGTGCGGCTACTATCGGAGAAAGCTCCGTGAGCAGAGGTGCCGCCTCCTCGCTCGGCTGTGAATACGGGCGAGCCGCTATGTTGCCGAGTTTTTTGAGCGCGTACAGGTATATCGCCTCTTTACTTTCGTCAAAGACGAGTGAGCGAAGCGCTTCGGTGTCGCTGTCACACGGCTCGGTATCGACCGCACCGCACGAGCGTATAAGCTCCGAGAGCACGTATATGCGCGGTACATCTGTGCCCACAGCCTCGGCACGCGCAAGAAGCGCGTACGCCTCTGTCAGCTTGCCCTCGCGGTAAAGCTCCTCGGCGCGGCATACAGCCGCCTCACAAAAGAGCTCGTCGATACCCTCGGTGTTGCCGCGAGCACCCTCGCAAAGGCCTATCGCCTCAGCGTATTTGTGCTCGTCTATAAGCTCGCGTATCTCGGACTTGGTCTTTTGCTCGGAGTACGAGTCGAAGTCGCCAAGAAGCGCGCCGACGGGTACGTTAAGCCGCGACGCTATAGCAACGAGCGTCGGCAAAGAGGGAAGCGCCGCACCGTTTTCGATACGGCTTAACATATTGCGGGTTACGTCGTCGCCCGCAAGCTCGCTCTGCGTCATACCGCGGCTTTGGCGCAGTACGCGTATGCGCTCACCGATGAGCGAGAGCGAATTATCCTTTTTTGTGCTCATTAGTTATCTGTATCCGACAGCGCGGTCTTAATGGAGTTAAGGGCATTTTCAAGCAGCGCGGACACGTCAGAAAGCTGCGCCTTCATACGCTCGTTTTCTGCTTTGATACGTTCGTTTTCCGCTTTGAGTGCAGGGAGCTGTTCTGCCAGCGCAGCATTGGCAGCATTTGCACTCTCAAGCTCGGCAAGGACAGCGTCGGTCCTTGACGCCTTTTCTTCAAGCTCTGCCTTCTGCTCGCCGAAGTCACGCGCGAGCTTTGCTATGTACATATTAACGTCCGTCTTGTTGAATCCGCTTATCGCGGTGCGAAATACGGGAGTGTGCAGTTTTGACATAAGTAAACTTCCTTTCGTAAACGGCAATAATACATCTATTATATTTTACCACATAGCGCGCGATTTAGCAAGAGAAAAATCAAAAAATTTCATATGCCCATTGATTTTTGTATATAAATGAGGTATAATTAAGATAATATTAACGTGAGCGCGTATTACGGAAGGCTTGCGGCGTAGTCGTTAAGGTCGTTTTCCTCGTCCTCGTCTATTTCGTAGCGGTTTATCGCTGTGTACGCGTCGGGCACCTTTCCGACGATGACCGTTTCGGCAAGCGTAACGTCGCTTGAATGCTCGAGCTTTACGCTTTTTCCAGCAACGAGCACGTTAAGTGTCACGCGCGTACGAAGCGATATTTTGTGGAGAGTTTGGTTGATTCCCGACTCGATAAATTCCGTGTGTACGTCAGCCGTGACGTCGCCGATACGAACGAGCCGTATCTCAATCGGCACACCGCGTCCCGCGATAAGCGCGGCACCCGTCAGGTTGCCGAGCGGCACAGAGAAGCGCATAGCGTCATCATCGGACAGCATTTCTGTGAGCGACGAGATCGCCTTTGCGCGAAGGCTTGACAGCGCGGCTATATCCACTTCGACGCTTGAAACGCCGTCGGTCGTTGATTTGACCGTGACGAGCGGTGGTGTGTCGGCAAGTACTGCGATAACGGCATCGTTTACGTTTTCTGTTGCGACCAAGCGCGCGCGGCTTTTGGCTGCGTCGGTGATTATCGGGCGCAGGCTGTATTCGGCAAAGCAGGCGAGAATGAGCGCGAGTATCGCAAATATCAGCGCGGCGAGCGCGGCACGTCGCAGCAGCACGCGTTTTCTACAGTTTGTCATAAAAATCACTCCTACTACCGTTATTTTATGAAAAGCGGTGCAGAGTGTGAGGATTATTTAGTAAATATCTTTTGGGAGAATAAAAAATGAAGTTACTTGAAGAGCGTATTTTAAAGGACGGCGTTATCAAGGAAGGCGGCATTGTCAAGGTTGACAGCTTCCTCAATCATCAGATGGACATCGAGCTGATAAACGAGATAGGTAAGGAATTCTACCGTCTTTTCGGCGGTGAGGGTATCACGAAGATACTCACCGTAGAGGCGTCGGGAATCGGCATCGCGTGCCTTGCGGCACAGTATTTCGGTGTGCCTGTGGTATTCGCCAAGAAGTCGGAGTCCAAGAACCTCGACGGCGACGTTTACACCTCGAAGGTGGTCTCCTACACCAAGGGCAAGGAATACGACATACGCGTTTCAAACAAGTACATAACCGCCGCGGACAAGGTGCTCATTATTGACGATTTTCTTGCCAAGGGCAAGGCTGTGTTCGGACTTTGCGATATTCTCGAGCAGGCAGGCGCGACGCTTGCAGGTGTCGGTATATGCATCGAAAAGGGATTTCAGGAGGGCGGCGCGATTATCCGTGAGCGCGGCATACGTCTTGAATCGCTCGCGATAGTTGAGCTTGCCGAGGACGGCGGCATCACATTCAGGGAGTAATAAAAATGAACTTTTTGCCAAAAACGCCAAACGAATCTTACACCGAGTCGGTGCAGATTTTAAATCTTTCCACGATGAACGGCTACAACCGTCTTTTCGGCGGCAAGCTTATGGAGTGGATAGACATATGTGCCGCG
>JAZSJI010000087.1:0-8416 GCA_045534235.1 Candidatus Flemingiibacterium sp.
TAAACACAATCCCCTCTCAGTCGCTATCGCGACAGCTCTCCCTTAGGGAGAGCCTTGTATTCAAGCGGAATACCACTCACTTAAAATATTTCATCGGATCAACGGCGACGTTGTTCTCGTACACGTTGAGGTTGAGATGTGCGCCCGTCGTGTAGCCCGACGTGCCCACGTTCGCGATGACCTGTCCGCGCGTCACCTTGTCGCCAACATTCACGCGATAGCGCGAGAGATGCGAGTAAAACGACGCGATACCGCCGCCGTGGCTGACGGTTATGTAATACCCGTCGGCGTAGTTGTACGAGCACTCGACGACAGTGCCGTCGTTAACGGCGTAGATCTCCGTGCCGTACGGCGCGGGAATGTCGATGCCGTTGTGATGCTGCGGCTTACCCGTCACGGGGTGGATGCGGTAACCAAAGCCGCTCGACACGCGAGTACAGCTCTGCGGCAGCGGCCACAAGAACTCGCCGCCGACGTACTTCTGATTGCTCGTCTTTGCAAGCTCTGCGAGGAGTGCCTCACGCTGTTTCGAGTAGCGGTTTTCCTCCTCCTCGACGCTTGCGAGGTCCTTTTCGGCGCTCGCGAGCTTGTTTTCGCTCGTCACGACGAGGCGTTTAGCCTCCGCGAGGTCTGCTTCAAGCTCCGCCCGACGCGCTTCAAGCTCTGTCATTTGCGAGTTTAAATCGTTTGTCGTCGCAGTAAGCTGTGCGCGCATATCCTCGAGCGCACTTATCGAGGCGTTGTATTCACCAAGCAACCTCGCATCGTAATCAAGCATACACAAAAATCGGTCTACAGCCGAAAAAAGCTCGACAAGCCCGTCCGATTCAAATATCACGGAGAGGAAGTCAACGCCGCCCTCCTCGTGCTTTGCACGTATACGCTGACGCACGGTCTGGTACGCCGCTTCAAGCTTGACGTTTTCAGCATCGATCGCCGCGTTCTTTTGCTCGATCTGCTTACCGTATCCGTCGATAAGCCCGACGAGCGCTTCTATTTCGACGTCGAGCGAATATATTTTATTGTCTATAGCCTTTTTAGTGGCAAGCGCGTCTGCGTATCCCGTTTTCGCGTCCTTGAGCGCGCCCTCCGCCGCCTTACGCGAGGCGGTAGCCGCCGCGAGCCTGTCCTCAAGCGCGGCAAGCTCGGAGCTTGTCGATGCCGCAAAGGATACTGCGCCCGACGATGCGACGAGCAAAACCGCAATCAGCGCCGCTAAAAGGCAGATTAATTTTCTCGGCAATTTTATTCCTACCTTCGAACATAGTTATGCTATTATAATATATTATTATAACGCATACGCGCGAGTTTGTCAAGGTGTTTGTTCTTAAATCGGACGTGCCGCCCCTCGCCTTCGCAAAGCAAAAAAGAAGCGCCCTCAATCGAGAGCGCCAAATCTTATTTTTCGCTCACATGCCAAATGCGAGTGAAGCGTTGTATAAAGTTTTTTGCTGTCGCCCCAAACGGCGCGCTTCCCTTCAAAAAATCTGCGTTCTCCCTGCGCTCGCTCTACTCCTGCTCAAACACAGTTTCGACCACGCGCTCGCACTCATCGGGGGAATATTTCCACCGCGCAATATGCCGCTCACACGACACTATTGCACTCGCGCGCGTCGGCGGCAGGGCGCGCCCCGTATCGATTATCGCGAGCTTTATCTTCATACGCTCGGGGATAATATTCTTTATGTAGACCGCCGCACTCTGACCTACTGCCACGCCCTCGCGGTACTCCGCAAGCCCCGCTAAATTAGGTGTAAGCTCGACGAAAATGCCGTACGGCTCGACGCTTCGCACAATTCCCGTCACCGTCTGACCTATCGAAAACAGCGACGCGTTTTCCTCCCACGTACCGAGCAGCTCGCGGCGTGTCACGAAGATGCGCGTCGGTACGCCGTCAGCGTTCTTGTGTACGTCGCGTACGACCACGCTTATCTCGCCGCCAACCGAGAGCCTGTCAGACGGGTGCGAGATGCGCGACACGGACATCGAATCTATTGTGAGCAGAGAAACGATACCGCAGCCGACGTCGACGAATGCGCCGAACTGCTCAAGGTGCGTAGCCTTTGCCGGTATCACGTCACCCGGCGTGAGATTTGCGAGATAGTTCACGGCACATTCAAGCTGAGCGGCACGGCGTGAGAGGCGTATAACGGGCGCGCCGACACGCTTTCGCTCGATGGCCGTCACCTTAAAGCATACGGGCTTGCCCACTCGCGTTATAACTGCGATGTCCTTGACCGCCTCGCCGTTTGTGTACTGCACGTCCTCCTTTGTGATAATGCCCGTATAGTCGCCAAGGTCGACAAACAGCTCGTTTGCTCCGTCGGCACGCGTTGCCACAGCCTCGAGTATGCGTCCTTCGTGCATTGCCGCTTCAAGTGTGTCGAGCGAGGAAAGGTATTCGCTGTTCTGCGGTGTGCCGATAAGGGCTCCCTCGGTAAAATATGCTTCCGTCATTGTAATTTCCTCCGTTTTTTGTTTTATGCTAAAGTTTATGCGCCGCATTTTTTAATATGACAACAGGCATAAAAACGTTGACAAACGGGCGCATTCGTGATAAAATATTCGTATAAACCGTGAAAAGAAAGGAACGCATATGTTTATAGAAGAACGCCATGCGGCGATACTCGATATTTTAGCCGAAAACGGAAGCGTAACCACCGCCGAGCTGCAAGCGAGGTTTGGTATCAGCTACGACAGCGCAAAACGCGATCTGCGACTGCTTGAGGAAGCCGGCAAGCTCCGCCGTACGCACGGCGGCGCGATACCCGTCGGCACGCTTAACACCTCCGCGTTGAGAAGGAGCGCCGAGCCTGACGTGCCGGCAGACGAATGTGCACGTATCGCACAGTACGCGGTGTCGCTTATAAAGGAAGACGAGCTGATATTTCTGCCGTCCGGACGTATGGGAGAGATGATCGCAGAGAAGCTACCGCGGGCATTATCCGTACGCGTAGTTACGGGAAGCCTTACCGTGGCGCAGATGCTGCGTCGGCGCGAGGGGGTAACGGTAATTTTGGTCGGCGGAGAGGTCGACGGCGATGGCAATTGCCACGACAGCTTTGCCGTAGATATGCTGAAGCGCTTTCGCTTTGACAAGGCGTTTTTGGAGAGCGATGCGGTGAGCGCTGATTTCGGCGCGTCCGTACGCGATACGGATTCGGTAGCGTACTTGGCTGCGGTGACAGACGGCGCGAAGCGTGTGATCGGGCTTTATCCGTCAGCGAAGGTTGGTACGGCGGCGAGCGTATCGGTTTGCCGCGCAAGGGAGCTTGACGCTATTATAACGTGCGGTGACGTCGCCGACGACGTGCGCCGCGCTCTCGACGGTTGCGGCGTATCGGTGGTCGTGTGTGAATAAAAACAGCGCTCTCTGATGAGGGCGCTTTTTTGTCCTCGCGGCACGGAACGGCGATGCTTCGCGCCGAGTGCAAAGCGCATAAAAATTCAAAAAAGCGCACAAAACCTCTTGCATTTCGGTAAAAAATAGTGTATAATAATATCAACGGTACACTTCACTTATGAAGTGCCCAAATTCAAGGAGAGCATTATGCTTAATCTCAACTTCAAAACTCCGGAAGAATTCGACGTTGGAATAGATCGCCTTGCGAAAATCCTCGGCTTTTGCCGCGCAGACGGAATAACCGTCACCGCAGAGAAGGGCGAGCGTATCGGCGTTAGCCTCGATAGTGGTAATGCCGTTATCTACTACCGCGAAAAATGTCAGTTTTTCCGCGAGCTCGGCGTGCTGTGCGAAAACGCACCGAAGGGTAGCTTCGATATATCCGAGGATACGTTCTTTAACGAGCTGTCCGCTATGATAGACGCATCGCAGAACGCCGTTTACAAGCTCGACACCGTCAAGGCGATCATCGACCGACTCGCACTGATGGGATACGGAATGATGATGATGTACACCGAGGATCAGATGAGCCTCGAAAACTACAAATATTTCGGCTATATGCGTGCAAGATATACCAAGGACGAGCTCCGTGCGATCGACGATTACGCATATGCCTACGGCATTGAGGTGATCCCCTGCATCGAATGCTACGGTCACATGGGACATTATCTTTTCTGGCCCGAGGCAAGAGCGATGCGCGACACAATGAGCGTGCTTCTTGCAAGAGAGGACGCGACGTTCGCCTTCGTAGAGGAAATGATAAAAACCGCCTCCGAGTGCTTCCGCTCAAAGCGTATACACATCGGTATGGACGAGGCAAACGATATGGGCAGAGGTAATTTCCTCGACAAATACGGATTTGTTCCCTCTATCGATATATTCAACGAATATATGGAAAGACTTTGCTCCATCACCGACAAATACGGACTTAAGCCTATGATGTGGGTGGATATGTACTTCCGCTCGTGCGATAAGCTCGGACGCTATTATTCGAAGGATTGCGTATTTACCGACGACTTGAGGGCGAAGATACCAAAAAACATGGAGATCGTTATGTGGCACTACGGCGAAGCGCCGGGCTGCGATGAGTATATGCTCGAAAAGTGCTTAAGTCTTGACAGAAACGTGATCTACGCCGGCGCAACGTGGAGCTGGTGCGGTCACTTCCCGCATCACGGTAAAATGATGGAAAGCTGCAGCGAATCGATCGCCGCATGCCGTAAGGTTGGTGTGCGCGACGTTATGCAGACCGTATGGAACAGCGAATGCCCTATAATGACAAACCTTTTCGGATTTTCTTATATGGCGGAGCTTGTTTACAACGCCGAATATTCCGAAGAAAATTTCCGTGCCCGCTTTAAGACCTGCACCGGTGCCGACTTCGACGGCTTCTTGGAGCTTCGTAAATTTTACGACACCTGCAACGGTGACGAAAATTATTCGGACTATGAAGAGGGCTTCCGCGGCAAGCCGCTTTTCTGGCAGGACGTGCTTGAGGGACTTTACGACGTTCAGCTTTACGAAAAGCCCATGAGTGCACACTATGCAAAATGTGCCGAAAATATGGAGTCCTTCACCGACGGCGCGTACAGCGACGTTTATCCGTTCGCGAAGCTTGTTTTCGGATATTTGGCACTCAAGTGCGAGGTTGGCGAGAAGATCGCCCCCGCATACAAAAACGGCGAGCGAAAAGAGCTCGAACGCCTTGCGTACGAGGTGTTACCGAAGCTTAAAAAGTGTACCGAGGAGCTTCACACCGCGCACAAAAACATCTGGCACAAATATAATAAATCTATGGGCTGGTCGGTGCTCGACCTTCGTTACGGCGGACTTCGAGCAAGATGCGAAACGGCCATAGAAACGCTTTCCGATTATCTTGACGGAAAGCTCGAGGCTATCGAACAGCTCGAGGAGCCCCGTCTTAAAAAGCCTACGTACGTTTTCACCCCGATGAATCAGATCATGGGGCCCAACATATGATTTTAAAAGGAGGTTTTGTATGAACTCTAATCTTATTATAACGATCGGCAGACAGTACGGCAGCGCGGGACGCCATATCGGCGAGGAGCTTGCCAAGAAGTTAGGTATTCCCTTCTACGATAACGAGCTTATCAAGCTCGCCGCAGAAAAAAGCGGCCTTGCACATCACGTCCTCGACCAGGTAGACGAAAAGGCGACCAACAGCCTTCTCTACACGCTCGCTATGGGTAGCTCCTTCTGGGGCGGAAACGCACATATCGCCTTTGATATGCCCATAAACGACAAGCTTTTTATCACACAGTCGGATATTATAAAGGAGATCGCAGACAGCGGCCCTGCCGTCTTTATCGGCAGATGCGCCGACTACGTGCTCCGCGACTACCCGAACCTTATCAAGGTGTTTATCCACGCATCGCTCGATTTCAGAGCACAGCACGTCGCCGAGCTTCACGATATCACGCCTGACAAGGCGAAGGACATCATTGTCAAGACCGACAAGCGCCGTTCCAATTATTACAACTATTACACCGGTCAGAAGTGGGGCAAGATCGACAACTACGACCTCTCGCTCGATTCTTCCAGACTCGGTATCGAGACAACTGCGGAAATACTCTATCAGTACGTAGAATTTTATAAGACTCACAATATGAAATAACCCCTTGGGCTGTTGCTTTTGTAACAGCCCTGCCCTATGTCTGAAATAATACGGAGATGAAATTATGAGTAGCAAAGTTACCATAGCAAGTGACAGCACAACAGACCTCTCCCCCGAGCTTATAGAGCGCGTCGGGCTTAAGATATTACCGCTGACCGTATCGCTTGGCGACAAGCATTACCGCGACGGCGTTGATGTGAACCCCGATATGATCTACGAGCATTACGAGAAAACGGGCGAGCTTCCAAAGACCGCCGCAGTCAACACAAACGAGTTCGACACCTTTTTTAAGTCGGAAGCCGAGGCAGGCAACTCTGTAGTACTGTTCACGATAAGCTCTGATATGTCCTCGACCTTCAACAATGCGCGCCTCGCCGCACAGAATTACGAGAATGTGCACGTAGTCGACACGCGCAATCTATCGACGGGCGGAGGACTTCTCGTTATGGCGGCGCACGATATGGCAAGCGTCGGTATGGACGCGGCACAAATAGCTGAGATATGCCGCGAGATGACCTCGCGCGTTGACGCGTCGTTCGTGGTCGACGACCTCGAGTTTCTCTATAAGGGCGGCAGATGCTCTGCGCTGGCGGCACTCGGTGCTAATTTGCTTCAGTTAAAGCCCTGCATCGGAGTTTCGGGCGGCAAGATGGGCGTTGGCAAGAAATATCGCGGCAAGTTCGCTATGACGCTTAAGAAGTACGTAGAGGACCAGCTCAAATACATAGACGAGATAGACACGACGCGTATTTTCGTCACGCACGCAGGCTGTGACGAGGCTATCATAAACGCGTGCGTCGAGGCGGTCAAGGCGTACGGGGTGTTTAATGAGGTGCTTGTCACCCGCGCGGGCTGTACCATTTCCTCGCACTGCGGAAGGAACACGCTCGGCGTACTTTTCATAAGAAAATAAGGTAAATACGGCGCACGCCGCGTAGTTTCACGGTGTGCGCTGTTTCGCGCATTATTTTTAGAACATTTTTAAGAAAGCCCCTTGACAAACGAGTAAAACTCTGCTATAATACTACTGTTGCGAAAATGCACATCGGGGTGTGGCTCAGCTTGGTAGAGCGCTTGGTTCGGGACCAAGAGGTCGGGTGTTCGAATCACCTCACTCCGACCAAAAAAATTTACGGACGGCTTGCCGTCCGTAATTTTTTTGCGCCCGAGTTGGGGTGACAAGACAAACGCCTTCGAGAATCGCCGCGTGAGGCAAGAAATGGCTTTAATCACAGAAAGCCGCGAAGCGATTCTCGTGCAGATGCCGCTTTAGCGGCTTCTGCAAGGGTGATGAGAATCACCTCACTCCAACCAAAAACGAAAAGGAGCGGCTCGTCCGTTCCTTTCTTCCGTTTTCACCCTATCCCCCACCTCCCATTAAAAAAATCCTCACCTGTGCGAGTATTTTTTCAAAATTGATTGACAAAAATCGGTTATGGTGCTATAATTATTTAGTATATATATAAAATTCTCACGAAAAGTAGAGGAATGGAATAATGAAAAGAGATTTTGTTCGCTCAATATACGAAAACACCGAAGCGTTCGCAGGCAAGTCGGTAACGCTTGGCGGCTGGGTGCGTAATCTTCGCGACAGCAAGGCGTTCGGCTTTATCGACCTTAACGACGGTAGCTGCCACAAGAGTGTTCAGGTAGTATTCGAGCGTGAAAAAATAAACAACTACGACGAGATCGCTCGCCAGAACGTCGGCGCGGCACTTGTTATCACGGGCACCGTAGAGCTTACCCCCACTATAAAGCAGCCCTTCGAAATAAAGGCTACGAGCATCGAGGTCGAGGGCACGTCCACGCCCGAATACCCCCTCCAGCCAAAGCGCCACACCGTGGAGTTTCTCCGCGAGCAGGCGTATCTTCGCCCGAGAACCAATCTGTTCTCCGCGGTATTCAGAGTAAGAAGCGAGGCGGCTTTCGCAATTCATAAGTTCTTCAACGAGCGCGGCTTCGTCTACGTTCACACTCCGATAGTTACCGCATCCGACTGCGAGGGCGCAGGCGAGATGTTCAGAGTTACCACGCTCGATATGGACAATCCCCCGAGAAATGAGGACGGCACTATCGACTTCGCGCAGGACTTCTTCGGCAAGTCGGCTAACCTCACCGTTTCGGGACAGCTTGAGGGCGAGACCTACGCTTTGGCGTACGGCAAGATATACACCTTCGGCCCGACCTTCCGTGCGGAAAACTCCAACACAGCTCGCCACGCGGCAGAGTTCTGGATGATCGAGCCCGAAATCGCTTTCGCTGACCTCGAGGACAATATGCAGCTCGCTTGGGATATGATACAGTATATCATTCGCCACGTGCTTGCGAACTGCTCGCAGGAGCTCGAATTCTTCAACAGCTTCGTTGAAAAGGGACTG
>JAZSJI010000086.1:0-14536 GCA_045534235.1 Candidatus Flemingiibacterium sp.
CGGAAAAAATATGTGAAACTTACTGCGAACCGAAAGAAGATGTGAAGCCGTGTCGTATTGCATTTTTTATTTATCAAAAGGGAACTCATATATTGAGAACAGCCTACGGTAATTTTGATTTAACAAACACAGAAAAGTTACGCGGTCGGTTGAGAAGAATTATTGAATTTGAAGAAGATTGATTATTTTGATAACTTTCCCCCACTCCCCCACTCGGACGGGCATACGACCGTCCGTTTTTGTTTCGTTTCAGTTTATTTTTCTTTTGTATAATTTTGTCGAAAAATGTAGAAAATTTGCATATCGGATTGCGATTATCTTTGATTATAGCAACGCAGGAGGTCTGTATGAACACGCAAATGATTGACGGCAAGTGCTACGCTCGGATGCTTCTCGGAGGTGCGGCGATGCTCGCACAGCACAGAGATGAGCTTAATGCGCTTAACGTGTTTCCCGTAGCGGACGGCGACACCGGCACGAATATGCTTATGACGATAGAGGGCGGACTTGCCGAAACGGGCGAGACTGCCGATAGTATCGGTGAGGCATCGCGCGTTTTTGCACGCGGAATTTTGCTCTCCGCACGCGGCAATTCGGGCGTTATACTCTCGCAGATATTCGCGGGCATCAACGACGGGCTCGCGGCGTACGACAGCGTAAATGCCGTACAGCTCGCAGACGCTTACAAAAACGGAATCGAAAAATCCTACGCGGCGGTCCAAAATCCTACGGAGGGAACTATTCTGACCGTGTTCCGCGAAAGCACCGAGTACGCAAAGGCCAATCTTACCGAGGGAGCTACGATAGAGGATTTCTTTAAGCTCCACATCGAGCAAGCGAGAAAGTCGCTTGCCGCGACGAAAGACCTGCTACACGTTCTCGCAGAGGCAGACGTTGTAGACTCGGGCGCGGCAGGATATTTATACATTGCCGAGGGAATGTATAAGGCGCTCGGTGGCGAGGCACTCGAATACACGGTGTCAACGCACCGCGAGAAAAATAGCGTTAATATAGATGCCTTCACGAGAGACAGCGTGCTCGAATTCGGCTATTGCACAGAGGTGCTTATTCGACTTACAAGCGCGAAGGTAGATCCCGATAATTTCGATATTAGCACGGTTCTCGAGGCTCTCAACGAGCTTAACGGCGAGAGCATCGTTGCGTACAAGCAGGACGATATAGTCAAGGTGCACGTGCATACGTTTACGCCGGGTGAGGTAATGGCGAGCCTTCAGCGCTTTGGCGAGTTTTTGACCGTAAAGGTTGAAAATATGAGCCTTGGTCACTCGGAAACGGAGTCGGCAAAGCCAAAGAAAAAGAAAAAATTCGCCGTCGTGGCAGTGGCAACGGGCGAGGGCATATCGGCGCTGTTTTCGCAAATGGGAGTTGACAAGGTCGTCGTCGGTGGACAGAGCGCAAATCCCTCGATCGAGGATTTTATCGACGCGTTTGGGGCGTGCGACGCCGAGAATATCATCGTTCTGCCAAACAACAAAAATATCATACTCGCCGCAAAAGGCGCGGCAGAGCTTTACTCCGACGCGAAGGTATACGTTCTTGAAACGAAGAGCTTACCTCAGGGCTACAGTGCGCTGTCCGTCATAACTCCCGGACTTACGGATATGGACGCGCTTGTAAACAGCGCCAACCGTGCGGCGCGTGACGTTATCGACGCGGAGATCACTATGGCAATACGCGATGCTAATATCGACGGCACGGAAATCAAATGTGGAGATTATATGGCACTTTGCGGCGGTTCTATCGCGGCGGTTGCTGACGACGCCGAGAGCGCGGTTATAAAAATGCTTGAGGGGGCTGACACGGACCTTGCCGAGATAATTACGCTTTTCGTCGGAAAGGGCGTGTCGGAAGAAAAGCGCGCAGAGCTTACCGAACAGTTAAAAGAAATATACGACGAATGTGAGATCGTTGTTTACGAGGGCGGACAGGACGTTTACGACTATCTTGTCGCCGTCGAATAAGGAGGGACTTCGATATGATTAAGATTGCTATTGACACCAAGGGCAGCGACAACGGCGCGGCGGCTATTCTTGACGGCGCGGCAAAGGCACTGTCAAAGTTCAATGAGCTTGGCATTTTGCTTGTCGGAAATGCTGACGAGATTTCTGCAAAGTGCGCCGAGCTTGATATGCCTATGGACAGAGTGGAGATACTCGATGCCATAGACGAGATAACTAACTTCGATAATCCCGCAGAGGCTCTTTTCAAAAAAACAGAGTCGTCGATGATAAAGGCTCTTGAGACCACGTCCGAGAGGGACGATGTGTTCGGACTTATCACAGCCGGCAATACGGGCGTTTTGCTTGCAGGCGCGATGCGTTATCTTTCGGGCGCAGAGCGTGTTCGTCCCGTGCTTGCGGCTGTGCTCCCTGCACAGAATGGCGCGTTTACCTGCCTTGTTGACACAGGTGCGACGATCGACTGCACGCCTGCGATGCTTCACCATTTCGCAAAGCTTGGCTCGGCGTTTATGAAGGATATGTACGCCATTGAGCGCCCGAAGATCGGTCTTTTGTCAAACGGTGCAGAGCCGACCAAGGGCAATAAGCTCGTAAAGGAAACGCACGCTGTTTTAGCCGAGGACGAGTCGCTTAATTTCATCGGCAACGTCGAGGGCAATAACGCGCTTTCGGGCGTATGCGACGTGCTTGTGTGTGACGGTTTTGCAGGAAATCAGGTTCTTAAGGTAACCGAAGGTACGGCAACTCGCATTATAACTGATATTATGAAATACGCGCACCGCACGGGTAGTGACGAGATCAAAAAGCTCGCGATGCATCTGATGGGTATTTACGACATCGGCTCGCTTGGCGGCGGCAATATACTCGGCGCAAAAAAGCCCGTTATCAAGATACGCGGAAATGCGGGCGGCGAGGCGGTAGTCAACACAGCGGAGATGCTTCTTAATATGGCACAGAACAAGGCTATTTTCGATCAAAACAGAAATAAAATTTAAGGAGAAACGGATATGGCAAAGATCAAGATAATTTGTACGTCGACGGGCTGTATCGAATATGCACCCGAGAGATATAGAAATTTGGGTATAGATATTCTTCGTATACACGTTTTCTTTGAAGGCAAGGAGTATAGAGAGGGCCTCGACCTCGATCCGGTGGAATTTTACGACAAGCTTGAAACTATTGAGGATCCAAAGAACAATCTTCCCTCGACGGGTATGCCCGATACCGAGGAGATTCGTGACGCTTTCGATAATGCTCTTAACGAGGGCTGCGACGAGGCGATGGTATTCGTACTGTCCTCTGCACTCGGCGGTACATACAATAAAATCTGCCTTATCGCAAAGGAGTATGAGGATCGCCTTAAGATAAAGGTTATAGACACCAAGCTTACTTGCTTTGGCGAGGGACTTCTTGCTATTAAGGCGGCGGAGTTTGCAAAGGCAGGTATGTCGAGTGACGATATAATGAAGGAAATTACGTGGCTTATGAAGCATCAGCTCTTTATTGGTGTTGACGGCAAGCTCGATTACCTCATCTACAATGGCAGACTTAAGGGCGGAAAGGCATTTATGGGACAGATGTTTAGTATTTGTCCGGTTATTCACTTCTCACCCGAGGGTGAGATCGTACCGCTTGAAAGTGTACGCACGCAGAAAAAAGCGCTTGCGAGAATGTGCGAGATTTTAAAGGAAAGGATCGGTGACCGCTCACCCGAGGATTATCTGCTTTGGCATATTTACACCGGGCCGTCCTTGCTTGAGGTGTTAAAGCAGATTGAGCCGAAGTACGGCATACAGACAAATCACGAGGCGGTTATAATGTCGCCTGTAAGCGGCTGTCACAACGGACCGTGGCTCGCGGGATACGGACTTCTGTTCCTGCGTCGCGAGGAAGAGAGCGTGGAGGACTGACGTGATTGAAATAAGAGAGGTTAAAACTCCCGGCGACGTTAAAGAATTCATCGAGTTCCCGCTTCGAATGTATAGGGATTGTCCGTATTTTGTTCCGCCACTTTATTCCGATGAGAAGAAGCTTGTCGCATCGGGCGGCAACAATGAAAATGCAGATGCGGTGTTTTATCTCGCTGTTCGCGACGGCAAGACCGTCGGCAGAATACAAGGCCTCATTCAAAAGCAGTACAATGAGCTTCATAATGCCTCGCAGGTGCGCTTTACCCGCTTTGACAGCATAGACGACACCGAGGTGTCAGGAGCGCTTTTTGCGGCGGTCGAGGCGTGGGGCAAGGAGCGCGGTATGACACAGCTTTGCGGTCCGCTCGGCTATAGTGACCTTGACCGTGAGGGGCTGCTTGTTGAGGGCTTTGAGGAAAACTCCACCTTCGAGGAGCAGTATAACCACGAATATTACGGAAAGCTTGTCGAGAACGCAGGACTTACAAAGGACGTCGACTGGGTTGAGTACGAGCTCAAAATGCCCGAAAAGCGCAACGAAATGCTTGCGCGTGTCGCAAAGCGCACACTCGAGCTTAACAAGCTTCACATCGCGGACACGAGTCTTCCAAAGCGAAAGTATATTGAAAAATACCGCGACGGATTTTTCGACTGCCTTGATGAGTGTTATCGCAAGCTTTACGGCACTGTACCGATCTCAAAAGAGGCGCAGGACGAGCTTATAGAGCAGTTTATGCTGATTGTAAACAAGGAATACGCGGTGTTCATCTGCGATGAAAACGAGCGCGTTGTCGGATTCGGACTTTGCTTCCCCGGCATCGGTGATGCCGTTAAGAAAAGCGGGGGCAGACTTACGCCCACGACACTTCTTAAAATTCTCGGCGCGGTGAGATGCCCGAGGGTGATAGATCTCGGACTTGTTGCGGTGCGGCCCGAATATCAGAACGCCGGTATTAACGCGGTTATAGTAAACGGATTGCTTGATATTTTGGAAGAGGGCAAGGTGAAGGCTTGCGAAACCAACCTTAACCTTGAAACAAACACTGCCGTACAGGCACAGTGGAAATATTTTGACGCGCGACAGCACAAGCGCCGTCGCTCGTACATTAAGAAAATAGGAGAATAGCGTGAAAGTTTATTTGACTTAATCGCACGATAACCGTTCACGCACCGAAATTTAAATTAAAAATGGGTCCCGTCCCATTTTTGTTTGCAAAGCAAACACATTTAAATTTCACAAAATATTTGTGTCGCCGCTGTGGCGGCGGAATGGAGAATTAATATGCTTGATAAGTTAAAGGAAATTTTCGGAAGAGTGCTCCCGGACATTGATATGGAAGCAGTAACCGAGCAGACGAGGCTCGTCGAGGATCTCGGCTTCGACTCGCTTGCAATGATGATGCTCGCGATGGAGATAGAGGATGCGTTCGGCTTCAAGTTCGCCGAATTCGTGCGCTTTGAAACGGTTGCAGACGTTTGCGGCTATCTTGAGAGTAGAATATAACGAAGAAAAAGCACTTGCCGATGGCAAGTGCTTTTTATATTATTATTCGAACAGTGAAAGCTCAGCGATTTTGATAGGCGAATCGGCAAATTCGTCGCGCCACTCCGCGCCTGCGGTACTGATAACGCGGAACTTCACGTAACGTGCTTTTTGCTTGGCAAATCGAATTATCTCCTCACCGCCGAACTCACGCATTTGGCTAGAGTAGAACTTGGTGTAGTTTACGCCGTCGGAGCTTGCGGATAGCTCGTACCTGCTGACAAAGCGAACGAAGGCGTGGTAAGGCTGAAGTCCCGCCTTTGTCAGCTCCTGACGGATCTCATAAGGTGCATAGTGGCCAAATGCCGAGAAGGTTTGCTCCTTTTGCATATCTATAACGTACGTAGCAGATGAAAGCTCGGACTCCCAAGGCTTCTTCGGGTCGTCACATACGAGCACGGATGCATCCTTGCCGCTTTCCAGCTCCACTGCGGTGAAGCCCGTCTTATCGATCGGCGTGGGCGTTGTTTTTTGAGGCTCGTCAAAGGCTCTGCCCGTCCATATCGGCACGGACCAGGTACGGCGCTTGCTATCGTCGGTAAAGCGCAGATAGAAGTAACGTGCGCTGTCGGATTTTATCTCAAAATCAAACGAGGAAAAATCAACGTCACGGTACTCGGCGATTATTCTGCCGTAGTCGGATATAACGCGGCACACGGTGGGAGTGGTTGTGGGATCATCGTGGAAGTAGGAAACTTCTATGTGGAACTTATAGGTATCGGTCAGCGGTAGGGTACACGGTGCGGTGTGACCGTTTACGCTGTACCTTAGCTTAATATTTCCGCTTTCAGTACCGTAAAAGCGTCTTGCGCGGAGTGCATCGAGAAACGCCTCTTTGCTCTTTTCGTATGCCATTATCACCGTCTTACCGGGCCAGACGTCATATCCCCACTTGGGACCGTGACAGTCGCTCGACGAGGTATTGGATACACAGAGTCCGTTGTCAAGCGCCTGCGAGTACACATACTCAAATATTGCGTTACCGGATCTTATGCCGCCGTTGCCCATCTCAACGCCGTTTATAAGCGCTCGCAGCTCGGGGCAGGCGTTTCTTTCAAGCGCGAATCCGCCGACTCCGGGATAAAAGTTGCTTATTCCGTATGGGTGGCATAATACGCATACAGCGCCGGGGGATGCTGCCATTCCGTCATAGAAATCCTTCCAGGTGGGAGCAAAAAGATATGTGTTTGAATTGAGAACAACAATTTCGCCCGAGGTTTTGTGTAACAGATTGAAACGGTTGTAGCCCGCCTCGTCGACAACAGCCTCCGAGCCGGGGATTATTACAACGTCGCTTGGCTCTGCACGCTCGATATCCGTGAAACCACGGAAGAAGTCGCGGTCATTGTTGACGATTACGTGGTCTGAAATAACAGAAAAGTCAAGACGACCGTCCTCTTTGACGCTGTTTATGTAGTCTATCTGAAATTCACTCTCGCGCACCGCGTAGTCGTCGTGCTTGTGTATTTTTGTGGTGTGATCATGCAGGTCGCCCGCAAAATAGATGAGCTCGTCATCCGGCTGAGCACACCTCATCTCGCGCACAGAAACCTCGCAATTGTATGCTTTACCGTCCAAAGTCGCACTGACGGTTGCGTGGCCTACCTTAGTCAAGGTCAGCAACACACCGTGATTGAAGCTAAAGGCATCGTCGCCCTCAAAGGAGCGTATCGCAATAACGTCGTTATTATCAGTTTCCCAATTTATTTGTGCCTTCGAAATGTCAGAGTCACATTCAAGGTACAGCGGCAGTACGTTGCCGCAAAAGGATTCTATATGCGTATGAGAAAGCTTTATGCTCATAGTTGCCTCCAAAAGGTACTTGTGTTTATTTAATTGTACCACGCGATTAGCCGTTTGTCAATAACGGTGGGAACGAAAAATTTTCGAAATCGTGTTGCAAAAGTCGCCGCGTTGTGGTATACTTTATACATCATGTTTGCAAAAGAGGAAAATAAATGAAAAAATCAAAGCTCGCATTTAATCTGCTCTTCACGATGATGAAGATCGGTCTGTTTACGTTCGGAGGCGGATACGCAATGATAGCACTGCTTGAGAACGAATTCGTTTCAAAGAAAAAGTGGCTCGAGAAGGAAGAGTTCCTCGATATGCTTGCGATTGCGGAGTCTACGCCCGGCCCGATCGCAATAAACTCCTCAACGTATATAGGCTACAAAACGGCAGGCTTTTTCGGCGCACTTGCGGCGACGGTCGGCGTTTGTGTTCCGTCGTTTGTGATACTTTATATAATCTCGCTCTTCTTTGACGCGTTCCTTTCGCTTACTATCGTGGAATACGCGTTCAGGGGTATTCAGGCGTGTGTCGTTTATCTCATCCTCTCCGCAGGAATTAAAATGCTGAAGGGGTTAAAGAAAAATGCGCTAAACATCATAACCGTAGTGACCGTTATCGCTTGTATGATACTCTTCTCCCTTTTCTCAATAAAATTCTCGACGATATTCTATATCCTCATCTTCGGCGCACTCGGCGTTTGCATTTATCTCTTTAGCCTGCTTCGCAGCGGAAAGGAGGAGCGCAAATGATTTTTCTGGAGCTTTTCTTAAACTTTTTTAAGATAGGCGCGGTTTCCTTTGGCGGCGGATACGGTATGATCTCGCTCGTGCGCGAAACGGTGCTTACCAACGGCTGGCTTACCGAAGAAGAATTTATCAATATGATAGCTGTTTCGGAGTCCACTCCCGGTCCTATCGCCGTTAATATGGCGACGTTCGTCGGTTCTACGCAGGGCGGTATTCTTGGTTCAGCTCTTGCGACGATAGGCGTTATTTTGCCGGCGTTTATCATAATGCTGCTCATATCGACAGTTATACGCAACTTCCTCAAATATAGAGGAGTACAGGCGTTTCTCGGCGGTGTTCGTCCCGCAGTTGTCGGACTTATTATCGCCACCGCGCTTACGATGTTCCTTAGCACCATTTGCGGTATTGCTACCGTCGGCGACAAGCTCGCGCTCGATTATAAGGGACTTATAATTTTCGCGGTAATCGTAGCAATATCCGAAACCGTAAAGAAAATCAAAAAGAAAAAGCCCTCGCCTATACTGATGATACTCATCTCGGCGGTGCTTGGTATGCTTCTCTACTCATTCTAAAACAAAATCCGCACCGTTTGGGTGCGGATTTTTCTATTTTTTGCCGAGCAGCTTCAGCGCGTTTTCGGAATATATTTTTTGCTTTAGCTCGTCAGACAGACCGAGTGAGTCTACGTATTCGTGCTCATCGCTCATCGAGTACCACGGGAAGTCGCTGCCAAAAAGTATTTTGTCGGGATCGTGATTTTTTATCATTCGCGCCATTTGCGCCTTGTCAAGCGAGAACAGCGGCGCGAGCGAGGTCTCTATCCACAGATTTTTGCCGATGAGCAGCCTATCGACCTCGTCCCACATCTTGCACGCACCCATATGTGCGGCTACGAATTTGAGCCTGGGATATTTTGTGAGCACGTTAAGTATGCGCTCGGGTGTGCAGTGTATGAAATCGGGCGAGATAAAATCCCAGCCCGAGTGAGTGACGACGAAAAGGTCGTTTTCTATGCACGCCTCGTACACCGCGTCAAATTTTTCGTCGTCCACGACGACGCCCATATAGTCGGGGTGTATCTTGATACCGCGTATGCCTGCTTCGCGAAGACGGCGTGCCTCCTCGCGAATGTTTTCGCTGTACGGATTTAATGAGCCGAGTGCCCAAAGGCGTTTTTCTGTACGGTTTGTTTCAATAGCGAAATTATTGACGTTTGTCTGTTGCTTGGGATTGGTGGCAATATTCAGCACGACCGCGCCGTCAATTCCCCATTCGTCCATACGCGAAAGCAAGCTGCTTAGCGTTCCGTCGCCATACGGCTCAATGCCGCCGATGCCTGCAAGCTTCGGTATAGCCTTTGCGGCAACTGTGTCGGGAAATGCGTGCGTGTGAAAATCTATTATCATAATAAAACCTCATCAAAATTATTACGCTTTACATTTTAGCACGTAGTAGACTTAAATTAAACCGAATATTGTAAACATTTGCGTGCACAGAAATATGCGTGAAAATGATGGAGAAATATCAAATTAGGTATTGCAATTTTTCTATTTTTGATTTATAATAGTATTATAATGGGGTAGAATGGTATTTATATGAAAAGTGTTACCTTTTAAATATAATAACACCATACTCCCGCGAGATAATATTTTAAATCAATTTGGAGGTAAACATATGGAGAACAAAACGCAAAACGGTATTCCGGGCGTAAGCTCTGCTGCCGAGCTGTGTAACCTCTCGGAAAATGAGGCGTCCTGTGCCAAGGAGCGTATCGCACAGCTCTTTGACCTCGGAACCTTCGCCGAGACCGGCGCGTATGCGCACAGACTTGCCGCAGAGTTCGGTGAGGACAGCTGCGAGCTTGAGGGCGTTGTTACCGGATACGGCGCGATCGACGGCAGACTTGTATTCGCATTTGCTCAGGATCCGTCCAGAATGAAGGGCGCACTCGGCGCGATGCACGCAAAGAAGATATGCGATCTTTACGACCTTGCAATCAAGAACGGAGCACCTGTTATCGGTATCTTTGATAGCGCAGGAGCGTACGTTATGGAGGGCGTTGAGGCTCTCGCAGGCTACGGCAAGATTATGAAGAAGGTGTCCGATGCATCGGGCGTTATTCCGCAGATCGCCGTTATCGCAGGTAACTGCGGCGGTGCAATGAACACCATCGCTTCTATGTTTGACTTCGCGATTGGCGCGAAGGAGGCATCTCTTTACGTAAATCCCCCGTTCATTATGAACGAGCTTGACAAGAGTGCTGATTTTGGCAAGATAGAAACGGCTGCAAAGAAGGGCGAGATAAGCACTGTTTGCGACAGCGTGAGCGATGCACTTCTCTACACGAGAAAGCTTCTTTCCTACATTCCGCAGAACAACACCGACGGCACCGCTTATGCGGCTGTAACCGATGAGATAAACCGCCTTACCCCAGACGTTGCCGCTATCGCTAACGCACAGGGCTACAATATGGCTGACGTTATTTCGGCTATTTCGGACAACGGTGAGTTCTTGTCACTCTGCGGCGATTGGGCAAAGGCAATGCTTACCGGCTTTATTACCTTAAACGGTATGGTAATCGGTGTGGTAGCAAATCAGCCCGCACATAACGGTGGCAAGCTTACCGCTTGCTCGGCTCGCAAGGCAGCAAGATTTATTTCTTTCTGCGATTGCTTCAAGATTCCCGTTTTAACTCTTGTTGACACCGAGGGCTACGATACGCGCGTAGAGGCTGAAAAGGCACAGTACGCGGCGGCGCTTGCAAAGCTCGCTTCGGCATACGCTTCGAGCGAAAATGCAAAGGTTACCGTCGTACTCGGCAAGGCTTACGGCGCGGCTTACACGCTGATGGGCTCGAAGACTATCGGAGCAGATATCGCGTTTGCGTGTGCGGGTGCAAAGATAAGCGCAATGCCCACCAAGAGCGCGGTTGCATTCGCGTGGAACGATAAGGTGACGGACAACAATAAGCGCGAAGAGATCGAAAACGAGTGGGACAGCGTAATGGCTTCCCCTGTAGTTGCCGCAAAGGCTGGCGAGATCGACGATATCATAAATCTCGACGAGCTTCGTGTGCGTACCGCAGCAGCATTTGAAATGCTTGGCGCGAAGAATGAGCTTTGCGCAAAGAAGCGTCACAATAACCTTCCGTTATAATTTTGGGAGGAGCTTATATGATAACTAATCCTGTTTTTCTTACGGATACGTTTGATCCCACAAAGGCTATGGACTTTGCAGAGGCTATTCCATATGGCTTGCAGACTGCGCTTCTTGGAATGGGCGTCATTTTTGCAGTGCTTATCCTTCTTTGGGGCGTTCTTTCCGTATTTAAGATCGTTTTTTACAAGGGCGGCAAGGATGAGCCTGCCAAGGCGGCGCCGGCTCCGGTTCCCGCAGCAGCACCTGCTCCTGCCCCTGCTGCTCCTGCTGCGACTGACGACGCAGAGCTTATCGCGGCAATAACCGCGGCTATCGCAGTTGTAATGGACGCACCCCAGACATCCTTCAGAGTCGTATCGTTCAGACGTACGGCGAAAAAATAATTATAAAGGAGATTATGATAATGAGAAGATTTAGTGTAACCGTAAACGGTAACGTATATGATGTAGAGGTTGAAGAGCTTGCAGCCGACGCGGCTGCTCCCGTAGCAGCTCCCGCTGCCGCTCCCACAGCACCCGTGGCTGCTCCTGCCGCAGCACCAGCTCCCGCAGCAAAGCCCGCAGCTGCCGCAGGCGCGACAAGTGTAAGTGCCCCTATGCCCGGCAACATTCTCAAGGTGAACGTAACTGTCGGTCAGGCTGTTAAGAAGGGCGACGTGCTTTGCGTTCTTGAGGCTATGAAGATGGAAAACGATATCCCTGCTCCCGCGGACGGTACTGTTGCTTCTATAAACGTACAGAAGGGCGCTTCCGTAAATTCCGGTGACGTTCTCGTTACCCTTAACTGATACCTCGAAATAATTTAAGAGGTACAGCTATGTTAGAAACAATTCAGAATTTTATTGACACGACCGGTGTCGTAAGACTGCTTGAGACGGGCGATTGGTGGAAGACCGTCGTTATGTGGTGCATCGCGTTCGTGCTCATCTATCTTGCAATAGCGAAGAAGTTTGAACCGCTTCTTCTGCTTCCGATAGCATTCGGTATGCTTCTCGCAAACCTTCCCGGCGCTAACCTTATACACACCGAGTTTTTCTTCGATGAGTATTACGTAGCCCGCGACTTGATCGCCGAGGGCGAGCACGCTACTATGTCGATGATACTCAAAACGGTAGCCGACAACGGCGGACTTATCGATATACTCTATCTTGGTGTTAAGCTTGGCGTTTATCCCTCGCTCATATTTATGGGCGTCGGAGCTATGACCGATTTCACCTCGCTTATCGCAAACCCCAAGAGCCTTCTTATGGGTGCCGGCGCACAGCTTGGTGTATTCGTTGCTTTCTTCGGTGCGCTTATGCTCGGTTTCAGCCCTATGGAGGCGGCATCGATCGGTATCATCGGCGGTGCAGACGGTCCTACGGCTATACTCGTAACGAAAACCCTCGCTCCGCAGCTTCTCGGTGCAATAGCGATTGCCGCATACTCGTATATGGCGCTCATTCCGATAATTCAGCCGCCGTTTATGCGTCTGCTTACCACCAAAAAGGAGCGCGAGATCGTAATGAAGCCGCTCCGTCCCGTTTCGAGAGTTGAGCTTTTGCTCTTCCCCATCGTCGTAACCGTCGTTGTTGCGATCATCGTGCCCGACGCGGCTCCGCTCGTTGGATTCTTGATGCTAGGTAATCTCGCTAACGTAAGCGGCGTTACCGACCGTATTTCGAAAACCGCACAGAACGAGCTTATGAATATCGTGACGATATTCCTCGGCGTTTCGGTAGGTGCTACGGCAAATGCCGAAAACTTCCTGAGCATCAGCACTCTGTCTATAATCGCACTCGGTCTTACCGCTTTCTGCATTTCCACCTGCGGAGGCCTTATTACCGGTAAGATCATGTGCTTTATCACAAAGGGACAGATCAATCCCCTTATCGGCTCGGCAGGCGTTTCTGCCGTTCCTATGGCGGCGCGTGTTGCGCAGGTCGAGGGACAGAAGGCTAACCCCGCAAACTTCCTTCTTATGCACGCAATGGGCCCGAACGTCGCAGGCGTTATCGGATCTGCACTTGCGGCAGGCGTGTTCCTTTCGATGTTTAACTGATACGCTTATTACATAAATCCGATATATATGGAGGAAACATATAAATGGCACAGGTAAAAATTACAGAAACGGTGCTCCGCGACTCGCATCAGTCACTTGTTGCAACCCGTATGACCACCGATGAAATGCTTCCCATCCTCGAAAAGATGGACGGCATCGGCTACCACTCTCTCGAGGCGTGGGGCGGCGCTACGTTTGACTCTTGTATGAGATTTTTAAACGAGGATCCGTGGGAGCGCCTTCGCAAGATCCGCGCGGCTGTGAAGAACACCAAGCTTCAGATGCTTTTCCGCGGACAGAATATCCTCGGCTACCGTCACTATGCTGACGACGTTGTTGAATACTTCGTACAGAAGTCTATCGCAAACGGTATCGACATTCTGCGTATCTTCGATGCGCTTAACGACCCGAGAAACTTAAAGACCGCTATTAACGCTACCAAAAAAGAGGGCGGTCACGTTCAGGCGGCGGTTTCGTACACAACGGGACCCGTTTACACTACCGAGTACTACACCAAGTACGCGCGTCAGCTGGAGGAGATGGGTGCTGACTCTATCTGTATCAAGGATATGGCGGGCCTTCTTAAGCCGTACGATGCTTACGAGCTCGTAAAGGCTATGAAGGAAACCGTAAAGGTTCCGATACAGCTTCACACCCACTATACCGCAGGCGTTGCGTCGATGACGCTCCTTAAGGCTATCGAGGCAGGCGTTGACATCGTTGACACCGCTATTTCGCCTATGGCTATGGGTACCTCCCAGCCGCCTACAGAGCCGCTCGTCGCTTCTCTTGCAGGCACCAAGTACGACACAGGTCTTGATCTTGCAAAGCTTGACGAGATATCCAAGTATTTTATGCCGCTTCGCGAGAAGTATATGGAAAGCGGTCTGCTTGATCCCAAGGTGTTGAAGGTAGACGTAAACGCGCTTCTTTATCAGGTTCCCGGAGGTATGCTCTCGAACCTCGTTTCCCAGCTTAAGCAGGCGGGCAAGTCCGACAAGTTCCTTGAGGTGCTTGAGGAAGTGCCGCGTGTAAGAGCGGATGCAGGCTATCCACCTCTCGTAACTCCGTCGAGCCAGATAGTCGGTACGCAGGCTGTGTTCAACGTAATTATGGGCGAGCGCTACAAGAACGTAACCAAGGAATTTAAGGGGCTTGTCCGCGGCGAATACGGTAAATCTCCGATGCCGATAAAGCCCGACTTCCAGAAGAAGATCATTGGCGACCTCGAACCTATCACCTACCGCCCGGCTGACGATCTCGCGCCCGAGCTCGAAAAGCTTCGTGAGGCTGTAAAGCCGTGGGCTGTTCAGGATGAGGACGTACTTTCGTACGCGCTCTTCGAGCAGGTCGCAACCAAGT
>JAZSJI010000085.1:0-47336 GCA_045534235.1 Candidatus Flemingiibacterium sp.
CATCAAGTATCATCATCCCGAAGTTGGTGCTGCAGGCCAGTTTGAAATCGAGCCTATGTTAGGCCAGATGTCTAAAATGGCAGACGCAACCATGATGATTAAATACATCATTCATAATACCGCATTAAAATACGGCAAGACTGCAACTTTTATGCCCAAGCCCGTATACAACGAAGCCGGCAACGGTATGCACGTGCATATGCTCCTTTTAAAAGACGGACAGCCTGTATTCTCAGACGATAACGGTTATTCACACTTAAGTGAAACCGCACACTACTTCATGGGCGGACTTTTAAAGCATATTTCATCACTTTGCGCATTAACCAATCCTTCCACCAACTCCTTCAAGAGATTGGTTCCCGGATTTGAGGCACCCGTTACCGTAGGTTATGCTACTTCTAACAGAAGTGCGGTTATCCGCATTCCTGCATACGCAAAGAGCCCCGAAAAGAGAAGATTCGAGCTTCGTAACCCCGACGCTACCTGCAACCCGTACTTCTGCTACGCGGCTATCCTTATGGCAGGTCTTGACGGTATCAAAAACAAGATCGATCCTCACGCAAACGGCTGGGGTCCGTACGACTTCAATCTTTTCCACTTATCAGACGAGGAAAAGGCGAAGCTTCAGGGACTTCCCACGTCGCTTCCCGAAGCACTTGATGCTCTCGAGGCAGATAATGACTACCTGACCGCAGGCGGCGTATTCCCCACGGAACTTATTGTGAACTTCATTAAGGCAAAGCGTGCAGAGTGCGCAGAGCTTGCGAAGATCCCGCATCCCGCAGAGTTCGACAGATACTATAATCTTTAATTTAGCAACAAAAAGCCTCGCTTTCGTATGAAAGCGAGGCTTTTAACTTACGCGAGGGTTTTAGCGTTCGGGTATATTTTTGCTTGCAACGACGCACATTTTATCATAGGTGAGTCGATTTGCAGTAAAAAGTAAAGTATGCACACAAAAAGCGTGGACTACTTTTACATAGTCCTCAAGATATTATTCTTCCTCGTCGTCGATTATAAGTCTGTTCTTAAAGCTTGATTTGAATGCCTTCAGCTTTTTGAGCGCATCCTCGAGATAAATAAAGCCCAAAACGATTGTTGCGACAAGGCTTACAACAGCGGCGCAAACCGCGATGATTCGGAGTGCTTTTCTCATATTTATGCTTCCTTTCTGCGCTAAATCATTTTAATTGACGGATAAGTGAGGCTGTGCCTGCTTGTATCCGTGTGTTTACTTCAGTATACCACTATTTGTCGGAAAAATCAATAGGTTTTGGTGAAAAAACGGCTTTGGACGGATGGAACTTTGGGAATCGTTTAATGTTAGTCGAAAAGATTGACAAGTAGTTCGAATTATTATATAATTATTATGTTATCTACTATACAAAGGGGGGCGGCACATGGGTGAGCTCACGTCTGATAAGCGTAAGATTCGCAACGATATAATATTCATAGCCGCGCTCGTTTTAATATCGGCTCTTGTCGGGCTTGGTTTTTATTTCTTTAGGACGGGTGGCGACACCGTTCGTGTGACGGTCAACGGAGAGCTTTACGGGGAGTTTTCGCTTGACGAGGACCGTACGCTTGAGATAATCTCGGACGGCGGATACAACGTCCTCGTTATAAAGGACGGCGAGGCATACGTAGAAAGCGCGAGTTGTCCCGACGGAATATGCGCGGCACACAAGCCGATCTCGCGCAGTGGTGAGAGCATAGTGTGTCTTCCCAATAAGGTCGTAATTACTGCAAAAGCCCAAAATGACGGGGACGCACCCGATATTGTTGCGTGAGGTGTGCGATGAGAAATAAAAAAGTGGGGAAGCTCACCGTAATGGGACTTTGCGCCGCTATCGCGCTTATCCTTTCTTACGTCGAGGTTATGCTGCCGCCGATATTTTCGGCTGTCCCGGGAATAAAAATCGGACTTGCTAATATATGCGTGGTTTTCGCGCTTTATCGCTTCGGCGTTTTTGACGCCGCCATTATATCGCTCGTTAGATTGATAGTAGTTGCCGCGCTGTTTGGTAACCCGATGACGTTTATTTACAGTCTTGCAGGCGCGGCTTTGAGCCTTGCGGTAATGGCGGTACTAAAACGTTTTAACTTTATGTCGGGCGTTGGAGTGAGCGTGGCGGGCGGCATAATGCACAACGTAGGGCAGGTGCTTGTTGCGATGGCGCTGCTCGGAACGGCTGAGATAGGCTACTATATGGTCGTGCTTACGTTCACAGGCGTGCTCTCGGGCGTGTTCGTCGGACTTTGTGGCGGCCTGCTCATAAAATACCTTCCGAAAAATAAATTCTGAAAAAATCTTATTTCCTATTTATTTGTCGCAAAATATATGATATAATGGTACTATCAACGATAAACTGTATAAGGGTGAGAACATATGAATAATAACCGTACGCCAAACGGCAATAACAGACCGACGGGCGCACAAAATAATATACCGCCGCGCCCCGCGCAGCGTCCGCAGTCGGCACAGCAGGGAGCGGCTCCGGCAAGACGTACTATGCCTAAAGCGCAGAAGGCACCCGCCAAGGTGCAGTCTCAGCCCAAGAAGGCTCCGGCAAAGCTTACTCCCGAGCAGGCAGCGATAAATCGCCAGAGAAGGGAACGCGAAAAATATTATACTAAAAAGCGCCGCGCGGCAACACGAAAGCTTGTCGTGACAAGACTTATACTTTTTGCCGCGGTTTTCGTCATTATGGCGGCTATATCGGCAGGACTGTTCTTCCTTAACTTAAATCACGTGTCCTCGACCGATTCCTCACGGTATACGTATTTTATTGGCGAAGAAAAGACCACGCTTCCGTACGGTAAGGCGGTGCGTGACGGCAGAGTTTACGTAAGCTTTACCGACGTTGCAGAGATGTGTGACCTCGTTCCTATGGGCTCGAAAACAGAATCTCTGACGTACGTTATCAGAGGCGAAAACGAGGAAAAGATACGCTTTGTTATCGGCTCGCGCGAGGTTTACGTCAACGGAGTCGAGGCGCGTCTTGGCGCGGAGTGCTACTACGAGAACGATGCACTTTACGTGCCTGTAAGCTTTGTTGACGCATATTTCAAGGGGCTCACCGTAGAGGTAAACGAGAATAAGCACGAGGTCGAGATATCGCGTATCATAACTAATCTTAACGAAAAGGGCAAGCTTCCCAAGGGCGAGGAGGCAGAGTATGCAAGCCTTTCGCTGCTTCTACAGTCCACAGAGGCGATAAAGCCGCTTGATGAGGCGGCAGAGGCTATGGCACAGATGCCCGATCTCGGATTTGTAAATAACCTCACTATGTACGAGGAGTATATGAATCCCGGCAATACCGACGAGTATCTTGTACTTGTCAGCCCCCAGCACAAGCTTGACTCCACCTACGTGCCGCAGGATCTCTATTTTACTGATGCAACACGTCAGGACGGACGTGCAAAGCAGCAGCTTCGCCTATACGCGATGATGTCGCTTGAGGCGCTCTTTATGGAGATGAAGGCGGCAGGATACGAGGACGTCAGCGTTACGAGTGCGTATCGCAGCTACAGCTATCAGGAGCAGCTTTTCAATCAGTATCTCGCACAGTATAACGGCGACTACGATTACGTTGCCACGTTCTCGAATCCCCCCGGCTCAAGTGAGCATCAGACGGGACTTTGCGTTGATATGCACAACCTTCCCGGCGCGGACGTTTCCTTCGCGAACGAGCCGGCATACACCTGGCTTCGTGAAAATTGTTGGAAGTTCGGCTTTATTCTGCGTTATCCGCAGGATAAGACCGAGATAACGGGTATATCCTTCGAGCCGTGGCATTACCGCTTTGTCGGACGCTATCACGCGCAGAGAATGTATCAGTCGGGTATGTGTCTTGAGGAATACGTGGCGTATCTTAACGGACAGAGTATAGGTTAATATATGAACATTTGCACACTTACTAAGGACCTTTGCGGTCGATTCGGCTATGAGAGGGGACTTGACATAATCGCGGCGGCAGGCTTTGAGTCGGTCGACGTCAGCCTGTTTTACCCCGTTGACTCGGGTATTCTCACCGAGGACGACGACACGGTCCGCGAGTATTTTTCGAATATCCGCAAAATGATCGAACATCGCGGAATGTACGTCTATCAGACGCATTCACCGTATCCGACTATTGTTGAGGATCACGAGAAAAATCCGCTTATTTACGCGGCGCTTAAAAAGGCACTGCTTGCATCAAGCGTGCTCGGCGCACGCCATTCGGTGGTCCACCCGTCGCACAGAGGAATAACATCGGACGGCAGATTTATAAAGCAGCTTTATTCAAACGATAAGGAGCTTGCCAGGGAAACGAATATCAAGTTTTATTCGGGGCTGATACCTTATCTTTACGAGTACGATATAAAGATCGCGATAGAGAATATGTGGGCAAACGATCCCGCTAAAAACAATCTAATCTGTCCTTCGGTCTGCTCAAGCCCGTACGAGATGGTAGACTACATCGACACGATGAACTCGCTTTGTAAGGACGAGCGGTTCGTTGCCTGCCTTGACGTTGGACACACCAATCTCTCTTGCCGCGATATGTCGGTGCGTGAGATAGTAAACGTGCTTGGACACAGACTAAAGTCGCTTCACGTTCACGATAACGACGGACTTCATGACAGTCATACCGCGCCCGGATACGGCAACATTGACTGGGAAGGCTTCTGCCTCGGACTTCGCGACGTGGGATATACGGGCGATTTCGTGTACGAGGCACATACGTTCCACCTTAAGTTCGCTGACGAGGTCGTTCCGTATTCGGCGGCGCTTCTATATCAGATAGCACGAAAAATGTGCGATAAATACGGGCTTTAATGCCGATTTAGTTTGTTAAAATGTATATGCGCGGCGCACAACTGTGCGCCGCGCTTGTCATACATCACGAAAATTCACCAAAAAGCCGCGCGGCTCTTGACAAAGCGCGGCTTTTTTCATATAATATAATATGTGCATCTATTTTTTGTAAACTAAAATACTTATATATATGAGGTATCATCGTGTTAAAGGTTGTAAAATTTGGCGGAAGCTCGCTTGCTGACGCTACACAGTTTAAGAAGGTTGCCGCTATTATAAAGGCAGAGCCCGAGCGTCGTTACATTGTGCCCTCTGCCCCCGGAAAGCGCCACAAGAGCGACACAAAGGTTACCGATATGCTTTATGCTTGCTATGAGATGGCGGCAAGAGGCGAGGATATTTCGGCTCCCTTCTCCGAGATTGAGGCAAGATATAACGGAATTATCACCGAGCTTGGTCTTGATTTCTCGCTTGAGAATGACTTCCACCTTATTAAGAATGCGTTTATCCACAAAGCGGGACGCGACTTTGCGGCAAGCCGCGGAGAATATCTCAACGGTAAGATACTTGCAAAGTACCTTAATGTCGATTTTATCGACGCGGCAGAGGTAATATTCTTCAACGATAACGGTCAGTTTGACTCGGAGCGTACGAACAAGGTGCTTAGCGCGGAGCTTAAGAAGCACGATTATGCGGTTATCCCCGGATTCTACGGTTCTATGCCCAACGATACAATCAAGACCTTCTCTCGCGGCGGCTCGGATATTACGGGATCTATCGTTGCGCGTGCGGCGGCTTGCGACATTTACGAGAACTGGACGGACGTTGACGGATTCTTAATGGGCGATCCGAGAATTATCGATGACCCTCGCGTCATAAACGAGATCACTTATCACGAGCTTCGTGAGCTTTCGTATATGGGCGCGACCGTTCTCCACGAGGACGCTATATTCCCCGTGCGCATCGCAGGTATACCGATAAATATTAAAAACACAAACAATCCCGAGGCTCGCGGCACGTTTATCGTTGCATCGAGCGACAAGTATGATACGGGCAACGTTATAACGGGTGTTGCTGGCAAAAAGAATTTCTCGGTTCTCAATATCGAAAAGGATATGATGAATTCCGAGATCGGATTCGGCAGACGCGTGCTCGAGGTGCTTGAGAACAACGGCATTGGCTTTGAACATCTCCCGTCGGGTATCGACAATATGAGTATTATACTCAATACTAAGGAGCTTGAGGGCAAGCGCGATACTATTAAAAATGCTATCTGCCGTGCGGTAAACCCCGATACTATCTCCATTGAGGACGGTCTTGCGCTCGTTGCAGTCGTAGGACGTGCAATGGTAAAGGCGAAGGGTACCGCGGCACGCGTATTCAAGGCGATAAGCGGTGCAGGCATCAATATCCGTATGATTGACCAGGGCTCAAGCGAAATCAGCATTATCGTCGGCGTCGAGGAGCAGGACTTTGAGGACGCACTCCGCGCGATTTATCAGGAATTTGTTTACTAAAAAAGAAGGCGAAACGGTTGTATAAAATATTCGATATTCACACGCACACGTATCCCGAAAAAATAGCCGATAAGGCTGTCACAAGTCTTAACGCGTTTTACGAGTTCGTGTGCGAGGGTAAAGGCACGTACGCCGAGCTTGCCGAACGTGGCAGGACACACGGTGTCGTTGGAATGCTGCTTTTCTCTGTGGCGACCAATGCGCATCAGGTGGAAAAGGTCAATGATTCTATCGCCGCACTCGCAAAAAAATCGCGTGATGAGGGCTTTGAAACTGTTGGATTTATGGGAATGCACCAGGATTTCCCCGATTTCGCGGCAGAGGTTGAAAGAGCCGAATCGCTCGGACTTCGCGGCGTTAAGATACACCCCGATATTCAGGGCGTTGACGTTGACTGTCCGCGTATGATGGAGCTCTGTGAGATAATCGAGGGGCGTATGCCGCTTTATTTGCATATGGGCGACCCAAGACCGCAGTACCGCTTCTCCGAGCCGAGAAAGCTTGCGCATCTGCTTGAGTGCTTCCCGAAGCTTGAGGTCGTGGCGGCACATCTTGGCGGTTACGGCGTGGCAGACGAGGCCATTGAATATCTAGCCGGCAGACCTAACGTGTGGTACGACACATCAAGTGCAATTTGGTCGATGACACCAGAGAGGGCAGAGTACGTAATCCATAAGCTTGGCACGGATCGCGTGATGTTCGGCACGGACTATCCCGTTAAGAATATCGAGGGTGAAGTCGAACGCTTCATGAAAATAGACCTCGCCGAAAAAGAGCGTGAGGATATATTCTATAATAACGCAAAGAGATTTTTGAAATTATGAAAATATGTCATTCGGTAAAGGAAATTTCCGTTTGCTGCGATATGTGGCAAACATTAAAAGAAAGCACAAAACCGATAGTGATGTACGGAATGGGAAACGGCGCGGATAAAATCCTCGCCGTTTTTGATAAGAAAGGCATCGAAGTCGCAGATTTCTTCGCCTCCGACGGGTTTGTGCGCCATCAGCTCTTTCACGGTAAGACCGTTATGAGCTATGCGGAAATATGCGAAAAATACGATGATTTCATCGTCGTAGTGTCGTTCGGATCAAGTTTATCCGACGTGCTCGCGAACATTTACCGCATCGACGCCGAGCGAGAGATGTATATTCCCGACGTGCCTGTCGTTGACGGCAGCGATGTGTTTGACCTTGCGTTTTTTGAGCGTCATCTTTACGAGCTTAATGAGGCGTGCGACTGCCTCGCGGACGAGCTCTCAAAGCAAACCTTTTGCGATGTGATACTGTATCGCTTAACGGGTAAGCTGGAATATCTCCGCCGCCATACAGTGACGCCGCGCGACGTGATGTGCGGTGTTCTGCACGCGGACAAGTACCGTCATACTGCCGACCTTGGCGCGTACAACGGCGACAGTATACGCGAGCTTTGTGAGTATGCACCGAATATTGAGAGTATTGTCGCATTTGAACCCGACGCGCGCAATTATAAGAAGCTGACGGCTTTTTGTGAGGACGTATCCTTCAAGGTTGAGGCATATAACTACGCCGCGTGGGACAGCGAAAAGACGCTCGAATTTACCTCGGGCGGCAATCGTAACTCGACGCTTATCGGCTCGGTTGGCGTTATGACGGGGGCGAAGATAAAGAGCGTCGAAGCCGCGCGCCTTGACAGCGTTTACACGGGCGAGTGCGACTATATCAAATACGACGTTGAGGGTGCGGAATACGAAGCGCTCATCGGATCAAAAGAGGTTATCGCACGTGAGCATCCCGAGCTTCTTGTGTCGCTTTACCACAAGAGCGAGGATATTTACCGTCTGCCGCTGTTGGTGCGCGATATTGGGTATACGAAGCTGTATCTGCGCAGATACGAATACGTTCCCGCGTGGGATCTGAATCTTTTAGCAATAGAATAGTACCGATAGAGAAAGGACTCATCCGCCACGGATGAGTCCCGATTTTTTATATGCCTACTGTTTTTGCATCTGCGTTCCACGCCGAAACACGAATTTTACCTACGTGCTTCCTCATGCTGATTTTGATGTCGCGGCTTTCACCGGGCTCCAGCCAAAAGAAGTTATCCTCATAGGTCATAAACTCTTCACTGCCGGGTGCTTCAATCGCAATCTGATATGCCGGCTTGCTGCCTGTGACGGATACGGTCATGACGCCGGTCATGTCCGTATCGCGCATGAACACCGCTTCGAGTGAGGTTCTTGTATTGCGGACATCCGATATCCACGGTCCGTTTTCAAGATACGGCGTTGACTCACACGGCTCACCTGCACGCGGACAGTAGAAGCTGCGAGAAAGGAGTGTGCCGCTGCCGTCAATAAGATCTGCAAGCAGGAAGTATACCTGATCACCTGCATCCTTGGGGATAGCATAGCAAAACGCGTCAAAATGCGATACGCCGTCTGCGCAAACGTTTACGCTTTGCGTTTTACTTGCGATGCAGTTAAGACGGATATCGTAAAGGCGCATATTAAGTGTTGCGCCTGTTAGCGCTAAACCCGTTTCATTATGTACGAACGGTCTTGCTTCAAATGTTGTACCCGGACGGGTGAAGCAATCGTCAAAGAGTGCACCGACGTGAAGCGGCTCAAATGAGCGTTTTTTGAAATAGTAAGATATTTTCGGTACACCGAAGTAGTCAATGTAGGACCAGCACATGGTATTTGGATCGCTGACGTTGGCAACCCAGCTCATGGAAAGGGTACAGTCAGGCCACCTTGAGCGCCACCAATCCTGCCCGAACTGTGTGAGCAGTCCTTGCGCCGTCTGCATATACGAAATGAACTCATGCCAATTTTTCGGAATACCGCAATCGGACATGGGGGGGATTTCGATTTGCATAAGCGCGCGGTTGCCGGTGTTCAGATGCGCATCATGGAGCGAATATGCGCTCTCACGGCACTTTACGTCCGAACGTGCCCATTTGTTGTAGCCGTGAAGCTCTGTATTTTCGGGTATATCCGGCGGAAAGAGTAAAAGCTCTTCTTGCGGGATTATCTTTTTTAGTGTGTCGTAGTGCGGCGGAGTCGCCATGGAAAACTCCGTTACGGCGACGGCATCCTCATCCAGATAGTGAGAATAATATTTGTATATTCCGTCTTTACTCCAGTTGACGTCATACGAATGTCTGTCGCCGCCGTGCGGACAGGCACGGTGAAACTCTATCTCCGGCATCAGCTCGTTACATATGTCGCGTATCAGGTCAACGATCTCGCGGTTTTCATCGCAATCGGGATCAAATTCGTTGCCTGCGCACAGCATACCGAGCGAAGCGTGTGTGCGAATGCGCAGCAGATTGGTACGGACAGCTTCCCGAAGTGCCTCGCGGTTTATATTGGTGTAATAGCCGTTCGCCATTAAAAATTCCTGCCATACCAATATACCGTACTCATCGCACTTTTCATAAAAATCATCCGTTTCGATAAGCCCTGCGCCCCAAGGACGGATAAAGTTCATATTAGCATCTCTGATGCGTCCGAGCAGTAATTCATAGCGTTCGGGTGTCAGACGCAGAAGAAGGTCTACGGGCATCCAGTTTGAGCCCTTGCCGAAGAACGGCTTCCCATTTACAGAGAATATCCAATTGTACTTATTCTCGATGGGGCCCGGATTTGGTGCGGGAAGAGTTTCGAGCTTGCGGATTCCAACGCGGCGGGACAGCGTTGAGGTGTCAATCACCGTGCCGTCCGACGCACGCAAAGCAGCATCTATACGCACGTCGTAAAGCGGTTGATCTCCGAGCGTATTCGGCCACCACAAAAGCGGATTCGTTACCTCAAAGGTGCATTTGTGCTTAAGCGTACCGCACTCTGCCGGCAAGACAGAGCTGCTTTTGTATTCTCTGCCGTCGGGTGAAACCAGGGTGCACAAAATCTCTGCGGTGTATGATACATCCTCGGGCATGGATACGTCTACTTCCAAGTCACATACAGCTGTGTTTTCTAAAAGACTGCGAGTTGTGAAATGCGGATTTACAGCCTTGAAGCCACTGTCAGCCTCCACGGTTACGTTACGCCATATACCGAGCGTTGTGATGTCCATGTTAAAGTGCCATCTGTGTAGGATCCACGGCTCGACATTATCATGATATGGGTGCGGAGAGGGTAAAACACATACGATGATTTCGTTGTCCTTGCCGTAGTTTACCTTGTCCGTTATATCAAGCTCGGGACCTGCCATTGTACCCTCATGGTATCCAAGGCACTCGCCGTTGAGGAAAAAGTATCCGTGGTATGCCACACCGCCGAAGACAAGATTCAGCTTGTCCCCGCTGTATTCCTCGGGAACTGTAAATGTCTTTTTGTATATCCAGCGCTGTAATTCCGCCCAATATGCCTTTTTGCCGTTATAGCCGTAGTATGGATCTTCGATAATTCCGGCGTTCAAAAGGGAGGATTGTACTGAACCCGGAATATCGGCGGGTATCCACTTTTCAACACGTTCTATTTCATCGAGAGTCATTTCCGGACGTCTGTTGAAAACATTCTCCGAAAAATCCTCGCTGAACAGCACAGCTCCGGTTTCAAAATCCGTATAACGGACCTCCCTAAAGCTGCCGCGACCTTTTTTTGCTTCAAGAAACGTATATCTGCCCTCAAAATGTCCTATTGGAAGCTCGGCTGCATATTTGCCGTCAATAAACAGAATAACGTTTGTATCTTTTATGTCAGCGCGAATTGAGTAGGTAACACCTGCCGTAGCACACGTTCCGTCAAGCTCCGTATAAAGCTGCCGTGCGTCACGAAGCCCTGTTTCTATGCGTATGGGCGTGCCTATCTCAAATACCACAGCATAATGATTCCATCGCTGAATCTCGTAGCACAGACCGACCGCCAGCTTACAGTCATCGTCGAGTGCTTTAAGCGTACATTCGAATGTGTACGGCTGCTTTGGAGCGCACTCTGCCCACATCATCGCGCCGTAGCGAGTACGGATGCCGGTTGCCCAGCCGTCCTTTACGCTCCAGTTTCCGTATGCTGCGCGCCAACGCGTGAGGCAGGATGCATCAGGATACCATCCGAGCTGCCAACCGGTTGATATATCGATCTTTTTAAGCATTGTTTTTCTCCTTGTCGGGGCGTTTCGTTCTGTATCGGTAAAGACCTATGATTGATGAGGTTATTGCTATCACCTCGTTGACTGCCGCACCGTATGCGCTGAAATATATGTCATACAGAAGAACTAACGTTGAGGTAACGATAATGCTTCTCCGTAAATTTTGAACGTTTGGGAAATATAAAAACAGCGTATTGACCGCCAAGGCAACGATCAGCAGGAGTGAAACAGGTCCTTGCCAGGTTACGGCGCCTGCCGCAATCATAACGCCCGCAAGCACGTACGGCCAGAATGAATATGAGAAAATCTTCAGATTCTTTTTGTAAATTATAAAGTTTCTCAAAATGCAGATGATATTCAAAAGTAATCCGGAGTATGCGCCGAGCAAAAGATAGCTTATGCATAGGCTCGCTGATAATAAGGTCTGCACGGTAAGTACGGTTTTGTGCTCCTTGCACTGATATGAGATAAACGCAAATATTACCGCAAACCAACCGATTATTTGTCCTGCAAGAATCATACTGAAAATCTCCTTGTTGTGTTTTTATGGATAAAACCACAGTCTAAATATATTATACATGCCTTTTATGATTTGTCAATATAAATTCACTTGTCCAAGCGGAAATTTTTTCGCCGCCTTTACTTTTATTACGTTTTGTGATATACTTTAAGTATACGGCATGTCCGCAGCGATAATTTTAGGGAGGCAGTTATGGATAGATTTAAGCTTCATTCTCCGTATAAACCGACAGGCGATCAGCCTGCCGCTATCGAGCGCCTCTCTGCAGGCGTGCTTGCAGGTATGAAAAATCAGACGCTTCTCGGTGTTACCGGCTCGGGTAAGACCTTTACAATGGCGAACATCATCGCCGAGGTCAACCGCCCGACGCTCGTTCTTGCACATAACAAAACCCTCGCGGCACAGCTTTGTTCAGAGTTTCGCGAGTTCTTCCCCGAGAATGCCGTGGAGTTTTTCGTGTCGTACTACGACTACTATCAGCCCGAGGCTTATATTCCGGGTAAGGATATGTATATAGAAAAGGACAGCTCGGTCAACGACGAGATAGATATGCTCCGTCACAGCGCGACGAGTGCGCTTTTTGAGCGGCGCGACGTTATTATTGTGTCGAGCGTGTCGTGCATCTACTCGCTTGGTGATCCGGCGGAGTATCAGTCGATGTTTATCGCGGTACGCCCCGGTATGGTTATGGAGCGCGACGAGTTTACAAGGCGGCTTATTTCGATGTCCTATGACCGCAACGATATGAACTTTGTGCGTGACAAATTCAGAGTGCGCGGCGACGTTGTTGAGGTGCTTCCTGCATCGAGCGGCGATAAGGCGATACGCGTGGAATTTTTCGGTGACGAGATCGAGCGCGTGTCCGAAATAAACACCGTTACGGGCGAGCTGCTTCGCACGCTTTCATACGCGGCGATATACCCCGCGACGCACTATGCGGTGTCAGATGAGCGCCGTGAGAAGGCGCTACGTGAGATAGAGGAGGAGCTTGTAGAGCGAGTGGACTTCTTTCGCTCACAGAATAAGTTACTTGAAGCACAGCGCATCGAGGAGCGTACGCGGTATGATCTTGAAATGCTCCGTGAGATCGGATTCTGCTCGGGCGTTGAAAACTATTCGCGCGTTATGGCAGGACGCGAGCCCGGCTCGACGCCGTACACTCTGCTTGACTATTTCCCGAAGGATTTTCTCCTGTTCGTTGACGAGTCACACGTTACTCTGCCGCAGGTCAAGGGTATGAGCGGCGGCGATCGCGCGAGAAAAAAGAACCTCGTCGAGTTCGGCTTCCGACTTCCGTCGGCGTTTGACAACAGACCGCTCTTTTTCGACGAGTTTGAAAGTAAGATAAACCAAGCTATATTCGTCAGCGCAACCCCTGCGGAGTATGAAAAGACACATTCCGAGCAGACGGTTGAGCAGATAATCCGCCCGACGGGACTTCTTGATCCTGAGGTAGAGGTGCGCCCTGTTGAAGGACAGATCGACGACCTTATAGGCGAGATAAACGCGCGTGTCGAGCGCGGCGAGAGGGTGCTTATAACCACGCTCACGAAGAAAATGGCAGAGGATCTCACCGAGTATCTCGAAATGAACCTTATAAAGGTTAAGTATATCCACCACAACATTGAAACGATGGAGCGCAGCGAGATAATACGCGATCTGCGCCTTGGCGTTTTCGACGTGCTCGTGGGAATCAACCTGCTTCGTGAGGGACTTGACATTCCCGAGGGGTCGCTCGTTGCGATACTCGATGCGGACAAGGAGGGCTTCCTTCGCTCTGAAACCTCGCTTATACAGACGATAGGTCGTGCTGCGCGTAACTCGGACGGTAAGGTTATAATGTACGCTGATACAGTAACTCCGTCAATGCGTGCGGCTATCGACGAAACCAACCGCCGCCGCGAGCTTCAGAAAGCTTATAACGATGCTAACGGTATCACGCCGCAGACTATTAAAAAGAGTGTGCGCGATCTTATAGAGATCGGCAAGAAGGAAGCGGAGGCATCGCCCGAAAAACGCTTCAAGGAAGCTATCGCGGACAAGAAAAAGCTCACGAAGGACGAGCGTCAGGCGCTAATCGACGAGCTTACGGTCGAAATGCGTGCGGCGGCAAAGAAGCTCGAATTCGAGCGCGCCGCGTACCTGCGTGACAAGATAAAGAATTTGCAGGGAATTATTTAAATTCAGGAGTAAACAATGGCAGATTTAATTATGCGCGGTGTTCGCGTACACAATCTAAAGGACGTTGATTTAACGATTCCGCGCGACAAGCTTGTGGTGCTTACGGGACTTTCCGGTTCGGGCAAATCCTCACTTGCGTTTGATACTATCTACGCCGAGGGACACCGCCGCTTCGTCGAGTCCTTGTCGAGCTATGCGAGAATGTTTTTAGGTCAGCTTGACAAGCCCGATCTCGACTCTATCGAAGGGCTTTCACCCGCGATATCAATAGATCAGAAAACAACGTCCAAAAACCCGCGATCGACCGTGGGTACGGTCACTGAGATATATGACTACCTGCGTTTGCTTTACGCGCGCGTGGGTATACCGCACTGCCCCGTATGCGGCAAGGAGATACGTCAGCAAACGGTCGATCAGATAATCGACCGCATAATGACGCTTCCAGAGGGCACGCGCTTTATGGTGCTCGCGCCTATGGTGCGCGGCAAAAAGGGTATGCACGAAAAGATATTCGAGGACGCGAAAAAGAGCGGCTATGTTCGTGTGCGTGTGGACGGAGCCATGTATGACCTTGGCGAGGAGATAAAGCTCGACAAAAATATCAAGCATACCGTGGAAATAGTCGTCGATCGACTCGTACGCCGCGAGGATATGCGCTCACGACTTGCGGACTCGGTTGAAACCGCACTTGCACTGACTGACGGCAACCTTGTCGTTTCGGTAGTGCTTCGCGACGGGGAAGAGTTCGAGGGTGAAACGGAAATGTCATTCTCGCAGAGTTATGCGTGCGAGGAGCACGGTATAAGCGTGGGTGAGCTGTCGCCGCGAATGTTCTCTTTCAACAATCCGTTCGGTGCGTGCGAGAGATGCGCGGGACTTGGCGAAATGAGAACCGTATCCGCAGAGAAGGTCGTACCCGACAAATCGCTGTCGCTTCGCGAGGGCGCCATTGCCGTCAACGGCTTTAAGTCGCTCGATGAGCAGAGCTGGAACGGACCGCTTTTCGAGGCGGTTGCCAAAAAGCACGGCTTCACGCTTGATATGCCGCTTTGCGAGTACACGGACAAGCAGTTAAAGGTGCTGCTATACGGCTCGGGTAACGAGCTTTATGAAATAACCCGATACTGGGAGGGCGTCGCAAAGCATCAGCGCGTCAAGTTCGACGGCGTGGTGAATATGATACAGCAGCGCTTCGACCAGTCACAGCACGAGTACTACGAGGAATTTATCGAGGATACGCCGTGTCCCGACTGTCACGGCAAGCGCCTTAACCCGATGTCGCTTGCGGTTACGGTCGGCGGTATAAATATTGACGATTTTTGCCGTATGTCTGTATCAAAGGCGCTCGAGTTTGTAAACGGCCTCACGTTCACCGAAACCGAGATGACTATCGCACGAGAGATAATTAAAGAGGTGAAATCTCGCCTCGGATTTCTCGAGAGCGTCGGACTTGAATATCTCACGCTCGCGCGCAAGGCAGGCACGCTGTCGGGCGGCGAGGCACAGCGCATACGTCTTGCGACGCAGATAGGCTCATCGCTTATGGGTGTGCTTTACATCCTCGACGAGCCGAGCATCGGTCTGCATCAGCGTGACAACTCCAAGCTTATCGCGACGCTTAAGCGTCTGCGTGACGCGGGCAACAGCCTTATAGTCGTCGAGCACGACGAGGAAACGATGGAGTCGTCCGACTACATCGTCGACATTGGACCGGGTGCAGGCATACACGGCGGAGAGATAGTCGCCGCAGGTACGCCTGACGAGATCAAGGCGCACCCGACCTCCATTACGGGCGCATATTTGTCGGGCAGGGAAAAGATAGCCGTTCCGGTGCTTCGCCGTTCGGGTAACGGAAAATTCCTCAAGGTTGTCGGCGCACAGCAGAACAACCTCAAAAATATAGACGTAAAAATCCCTCTCGGACTTTTCTGCTGTGTTACGGGCGTATCAGGCTCGGGCAAATCCTCGCTCGTGAACTCGATACTTTACCAGGTGCTCGCTCACGAGCTTAACCGCGCGCACACTTATCCCGGCAGGCACAAGCGCATCGAGGGCATAGAAAATCTCGATAAGATAATCGCCATCGACCAAAGCCCGATAGGGCGTACGCCGCGCTCAAATCCGGCTACGTATACGGGACTTTTCACCGATATACGCGAGCTTTTCGCCAAAACGACCGACGCAAAAATGCGCGGCTATACGTCGGGGCGCTTCTCGTTCAACGTGAAGGGCGGACGCTGTGAGGCGTGCGAGGGCGACGGAGTCAAGTGCATCGAGATGCACTTTTTGCCCGACGTTTACGTCACCTGCGACGTATGTATGGGCAAGCGCTACAACCGCGACACGCTCGAGGTTAAATACAAGGGCAAGAATATATCCGACGTGCTTGAGATGACCGTCGAGGAGGGGCTTGAGTTCTTCGCGCACCTGCCGCGTCTTGCGCGCAAGCTTCAGACTCTCTTTGACGTAGGACTCGGTTATATCAAGATAGGTCAGTCATCGACCACTCTTTCGGGCGGTGAGGCACAGCGCGTCAAGCTTGCAACCGAGCTTGCAAAGCGCTCTACGGGCAAGACTATCTATATCCTCGACGAGCCGACGACGGGACTTCATATGGCGGACGTCAAGAAGCTTATCGAGGTGCTTCAGCGACTTGTCGACGCAGGTAATACGGTGCTCGTTATCGAGCATAACCTCGATATGATAAAGACTGCCGACTATATCATCGACCTCGGTCCCGAGGGCGGTGACGGAGGCGGCGAGGTCATCGCGACGGGTACGCCCGAGGAGGTTGCCGAGTGCGAGCGCTCGTACACGGGACAGTATTTGAAGAAGATAATGAAGAAAAAATAAAAAGTGGCTGTTGCGCTTGGCGCAACAGCCTTTTTCTACGCACACGCAAGGTCGGACACAGCAGCGTCGAGCTGTTCGGGCGAGAGGGCGAGGACGTTTATGAGGTCGACGAACCATTCAATCGCGTCACGTGCGCGGAAAATATCAGGTATGACTCGCTCGGGCGTGAGCGAGCCTTTTCTGTATACGGCAATGCCCCATACCCGGCGCATATTACCGCGCTCGTCGAAGGTGGTGGTTGCGTGAGTTGTGTAAAAATACTTCATAACATTCTCCTTCGTAAAATTTTTTTATGCGTTGACGACGTCGTAAACTACGTCGTCAAGGTGGTCTATGTCAAGCCCGAGCACGTTGCAGGCACGGATGAAGCTTTCGGCCTCGCCGCGATCTGTGAAGATATCGGGGATAGCGCGGCAGGGAACGGTATCGCCCGATTTGTAGGCCGCGATGCCGAATGTGGTCTGTGCGATGCCGTCCTCCGTTATGATAGTCGATTCCGTGAGCTTGTAAACGTAGTGCATTTTTATTTCTCCTAACTGTAAAAAATTAATAAATTTGTCAGTAAATATATGATACTATAAAATGCTGTAAAAATCAATAGAAAAAGTAAAAAATGTATCAAGATTCGTGAGCGGATTTCGACAAAAATAGACAGTTTGTACAATGCGAGCATACAGCGTGACGAAAATAGTCGATTGCTGTAAATATTTCACATAAGACTCATTCCAAAATTGGGAAAATGTGTCATGAGGATAAGGAGCAAAAAAAGGAGGAGCGATGCTCCTCCTCGATGTGATATATATTTATGAATAGAAGTCGTGACAGCCGACGGTCATCAGATAGGGACGGTTGGCAGGCACCCAAAAGTTGGTTGCTCGCTCGGGGTTGAGAAAATACATCGCGCTGCGCGAAATGTAATAGGAGTCAAGGCAGAGCTTTGCCGCGACGATGCTATCCGCAGTCGGCACGTTATATACCGTGCCGTTTTCGGTTGGAGTAAACTGCACGCCCCATTCGCGGTCGAAAATAACGCCGTATATTGTATTCGGGAACTCTTCGCTTTCAACGCGGTTCAAGACGACGTTTCCGACGAGGATTTTTCCGTCCATCGGCTCACTGCCTGCCTCTGCGCTGATTATCCGAGAGAGCCAATAGACCTCGTCGGAGCTGTAAAACTCGTCGCCGCTTATGATACTCTCGCCCGCGGTGGCGTAAAGGTCGACCGAGCGTGTATCGGCGCGCCATTCTACGTTGGCGTTATACGCCTTTGCGAGCGTGCGTATCGGAACGTAGAGCATACCGCTGACGTTTACGACGTTATTGCCGCCAAGATAACGTCCTGCTGCCTCGATGTAGCAGTCGCCCGCCCGAGCGCTTATCGTCGCAAACGGCGTCGTGGCACGCATTACCGCCGCGTCACCGCTTACCTTTGCGTTGCCGAACGAAAGCGACTCATTTGCCGCATCGAACGGTACATACGTGGTCGAGCCGATGAGCAAGGCACCAATTTCGGTGTCCGCGCCGTTAAGTCGTACGTCTATGCTCTCGTATGCGTGAGTGCCGACGCTAAAGAGCGCGGCACATAACACGGCGCATATTATTAATCGTAATTTTTTCATTTGTTACCTCCTCGTGTAAAATAAAAACGCGTGCGGTAGCGTTTACCGCACGCGTATATTTTATCATAAATGAGGTAGCATTTCAATGCAAAATATATGGTATGGAAAGTAAGGAAATGCTTGCCTATATAAGGCTTAATATGCCTTGCCCCAGTAAACGAGGTGCTTTGCAGGCTTACCGCAGCAAACGCACTTGTCGCCGTTAGCCGTCTGGTCAAGCGGCATACAGCGAGAGCCGACGCCCGTTACTTCCTTTACCTTGTCCTCGCACTCCTCGTCGCCGCACCACATAGCGCGAACGAATCCGTCGCCATTCTCGGCGAGCTTATTTACGATCTCGTCCATAGTCGAGCAGTCGTAGGTGCGCGCCTCGCGGTTTGCAAGAGCCTTTTCGTAAAGGCCGTCGCGTACTGCCTGAAGTCTTTCTGCGGCAGCAGCCTCAAGATTTTCAAGGCTGACGATGGTCTTTTCTCTGTCGTGACGGGTAACTATAACGCACTGATTTGCCTCCATATCGCGAGGACCGATCTCGATGCGTACCGGAACACCCTTCATTTCGTACTCTGCATACTTCCATCCGGGCGACTGATCGGAGTCGTCGAGCTTTACGCGGATACCTGCAGCCTTAAGTCTGTTGGCAATAGAGGTGGCCGCCTCAATAACGCCTTCCTTGTGAGCCGCAACGGGGATAACTACGGCTTGAATAGGAGCGACTGCCGGCGGGAGAACAAGACCGTTGTCGTCGCCGTGAGTCATTATGATGCCGCCTATCATTCTCGTGGTGCAGCCCCAAGAGGTCTGCGAGGGATATTCAAGCTTGTTGTCCTTCGAGGTGAAGGTAATGTCGAACGCACGGGCAAAGCCGTCGCCGAAGAAGTGAGAGGTTGCCGCTTGGAGTGCCTTGCCGTCGTGCATAAGTGCCTCGATAGCATAGGTATCCTCTGCGCCTGCGAACTTATCGGAAGGAGTTTTTACACCCTTGACAACCGGGATAGCAAGATCCTTTTCGTGGAAGTCCGCATACACGTTAAGCATCTGTACGGTTTCTGCACGAGCCTCCTCTGCGGTTGCGTGCATAGTGTGACCTTCCTGCCACAAAAATTCACGCGAGCGAAGGAAGGGGCGAGTTGTCTTTTCCCAGCGCACTACCGAGCACCACTGATTGTAGAGCTTGGGAAGGTCACGGTAGGATCTGATTATGTTAGCGAAATGCTCGCAGAAAAGCGTTTCAGAGGTCGGGCGTACGCAAAGACGCTCTGTAAGGCGCTCACTTCCTCCGTGCGTTACCCAGGCAACCTCGGGCGCGACGCCCTCAACGTGGTCCTTCTCCTTCTGAAGAAGCGACTCGGGAATAAACATCGGCATATATACGTTCTCGTGACCGAGCGCCTTGAAGCGATCGTCGAGATTTTTCTGAATAAGCTCCCAGATAGCGTAGCCGTAGGGGCGGATTATCATACAGCCCTTTACGCTGGAGTAGTCGATAAGATCGGCTTTTTTACAAATGTCTGTGTACCACTGCGCGAAGTCGACGTCCATAGAGGTTATCGCTTCAACGAGCTTTTTGTCGTTTGCCATTTTTAATAACCAATGCTTTCGCTTTGCGAAAGCTTCCTTTCTTGTGGAATTGTGGGTGGTTTTGCGAAGCAAAATCTTTGCACGGCGTGCAAAGAAAGCCACAAAACACTGCGTGAAAATTTATTTTTCACGCTAATTGTCCTTTCATAATTTGGAATATATTTATTATACATTTATTTTCTTTATATGTCAATAGGTGCGCTCAAAAATATCGACTTTAAGCATCACTCTGAAAGACCATCGCGCGTGGCAACGAGCGTAATCTTCTTGCCGTCGCTGCGAAGGATTATACTGCTCATTTTGTCGGTACGGTATATTTCTGTGCAGCCGCCACTGCGAAGCCTTTCCAATACCTCGTGGCGAGGATGCCCGAAGTCGTTATACTCACCGGAGGACACCACCGAAACGATTGGTGTAACTGCGTCAATAAATTGTGCACACGTTGACGTGTTGGAGCCGTGGTGCGCGATCTTGAGAAAATCGCAGTCGAGCTCGCCGTCTTGGTACGTGTCAACGAGCGCGCGCTCAATATCTTCGCTTATGTCACCTGTTAAGAGAAACGATGTCTCACCGAACGTGAGCTTCATAACGAGGCTCATATCGTTCTCATCTTCGACATTATCTATCGGTGTCAGTGCGATGAATGATATATCGCCGAGCGAAAACGTATCGCCTCTTTCGGGATGGATTATGTTCGGTACGTTGCCGCTTTTCATCTCAAGCAGCATTGATTCAATGTCGAGATTGATCTCCTCTACGTATGGTATGATAATAGCAGAAACTTCAAAGTTGTCAAGCACTGCGTCAGCGCCGCCGATATGGTCGCTGTGCGGATGCGAGCAGATGAGATAGTCTACTGCTTTGACGCCGCACGCACGAAGGTGCGCGACGAGCTCATTTTCTGAATCGTTCGTACCCGTGTCGACAAGGATATTGCCGTCACACGACTGAATAAGTATCGCATCGCCTTGACCTACGTCTATGACGTGAATGAATATTTCGCCGTCACCTAAAGAAGTCGAGAACGCGCGTGAATATTCAAGCGCGTTCTCAAATTTGTTTATTAGCTTTGGCAGGGTTCCGTTTATCGCGAGCAGGGCAACTACGGCCGCCGCGGTGATAACAAACGAAATCGCCGAGGATATAAAACGTTTTGCCTTTCGCATATCAGAATTTCATAGTCAGTGAGATACGGTTCTTTTTGAGGTCTACCGACTTTATCTTGACCTCGACCACGTCGCCGACTGCAAGTTTTTCGCTCGGGTGCTTGATGAATTTATCGCATATCTCCGAAATATGCACAAGTCCGTCGTGGTGAACTCCGATGTCAACGAATGCACCGAAGTCGATTACGTTGCGTACCGTGCCCGTAAGGATCATATCCGGCTTCAGGTCGCTGATATCGAGAACGTCGTCACGAAGCACGGTCTGCGGCAGGCTGTCGCGCACGTCGCGACCGGGCTTTTCAAGCTCACCGATTATATCAGCAAGAGTAGGCTCGCCGACGGATAATTCCTCGCAAAGCGCTTTGATTCCGACGGATTTAACCTTCTCACGAAGTCCGCCAAGGCGCGACGCACGAACGTCATCTGCGGTGTATTCAAACTTCTTGAGAAGTGCCTTTGCAATAGGATAGCTCTCGGGGTGCACGCCCGTACAGTCGAGTATTTCATCGGAGCCGGAAACACGTAAAAATCCTGCACACTGCTCGAACGCCTTGTCGCCGATACGCGGCACCTTCTTTATTGCCGCACGCGACTTGAACTCGCCGTTCTCCTCGCGGTACTTAACGATATTCTTTGCCGAGGTAGCATTGATACCCGCAACGTACGAGAGCAGGGAATAGGACGCGGTGTTTACGTCCACGCCGACTGCGTTAACGCAGTCCTCGACGACACCGCCGAGTGCTTCGTCAAGGCGCGCAGGCTTCATATCGTGCTGATACTGTCCGACACCGATAGCCTTGGGATCGATTTTAACAAGCTCTGCAAGCGGATCCTGCAGGCGTCTTGCTATAGATATCGCACTTCTTTGCATAACGTCAAAGTCCGGGAACTCCTCGGTTGCCTGCTTCGATGCGGAGTAGACCGACGCACCCGCCTCGCTGATAACGGCGTATTTTACGTCAGCGTCGATTTCCTTAAGAAGCTCTGCTATGAATATTTCGCTTTCTTTTGATGCAGTGCCGTTACCGATCGCGATAACGCCGACGTTGTGCTTTTCGATAAGGCGCTTTACGATGCGCTTCGATTCTTCGGTACGCGACTGCGGCTTCATCGGGTAGATAACGGCGGTGTCGAGCACCTTGCCCGTCTTGTCAACGACGGCGAGCTTACAGCCGTTGCGGTAGCCGGGATCGTATCCGAGCGCGGTCTTGCCCTTGAGTGGCGGCTGCATAAGCAGGTTCTTTAAGTTTACCTCGAACACCTTGAGCGCACCCTCGCACGCATCGTCAAAGAGTGACGAGCGTATCTCGCGCTCGATAGACGGTGCGATAAGGCGGTCGTAGCTGTCAACTATAGCACGCTCGACGTAGGGCTTTGCCGGACTTGCACCCTTTTTAAGAAGTCTGTTATAAAGATTGTTGAGAATTATATCGGGGGATACGTTTACGGACACCTTTAAGAATTCCTCCTTCTCGCCGCGGTTAAGCGCGAGAATACGGTGGCCGGGGAGCTTCTTTAGAGGCTCCTTGTAGTCGTAGTACTGCGAGTATACCGAGTCCTCTTCCGTTGCGCCGACGGAGATTATCTCGCCGTTCATAAACGTCAGATTACGGATGATCTTACGGTAGTTTGCATTATCGGAAATATCCTCTGCGATAATGTCGCACGCACCGTTAAATGCGTCCTCGGCGGTTTCGACGCCCTTTTCTGCATCAATAAGTGATGCAGCAAGCTCGTCGAGCGTCGGCGAGTAGGAGTCCTCCTGCGCAAATATCGCCTCTGCAAGCGGCTCAAGTCCGCGCTCGCGCGCAACCGACGCACGCGTTTTACGCTTCGGGCGGAAGGGGCGGTAGATGTCCTCAACCTCGGTGAGGATGGCCGCCGCGTTAAGCGCCGCCTCAATCTCGGGCGTCATCTTGCCCTGCTCGGTGATAAGCGCGTGGACCTCTGCCTTACGGGCTTCGAGGTTGCGAAGGTATGTAAGGCGTTCGGAAAGGTCGCGGAGCTTTTCGTCGTCAAGCGAGCCGGTTACTTCCTTACGGTAACGCGCGATAAAGGGAATCGTATTGCCGTCGTCGATAAGCTCGACGGTGTTTTTGACTTGTTCTATGCCGATGGATAATTCCTCGGCGAGTTTTGCTATTATATCCATAATAATCTCCGTTTACATTAAAAATGATCTTAAATGTGCTTCCTCGTCAGCGGTAAGCTCGCGCCACTGTCCGCGCGAAAGGGAAGTGTCAAGCGGCAGCCCTGCGAACTCAACGCGCTCAAGGTAGACGACCTTGTTGCACACAGCCTCAAGCATACGCTTGACCTGGTGGAATTTGCCCTCGGTCAGCGTAAGGTAGCCTGATGCGCCGTCGTCGCAAAGTGTTAGCTTTGCGGGCTTTGTAAGCTCCCCGTCGAGCGTTACACCGTTTTCAAGGCGTTTTTTGTCCTCGTCGGTAATATGGCGCTCGGCTTTGAAATAGTATACCTTCGACACGTGATGCTTTGGCGACAATAGTCTGTGGCAAAGCTCGCCGTCGTTGGTGAGAATAAGCAACCCGAGCGTGTTTTTGTCGAGTCGACCGCACGGGAAAAGCCCAAGACGGCGTTCGCGCTCACCGAGCAGCTCGAGCACTGTGCGCTCGCGTATATCATCGGTGGCGGACACGTAGCCCTCGGGCTTGTTAAGCATTATATAGGTGAAGGGCTTGTAAACTACCCTTTGGCCGAGATACGTTATCTCGTTTTTCTCTGTGTCAACGTGCATATCGGCGGACTTGACGGCAACGCCGTCTACGCATATCTTGCCCGCTCTTGCCGCTTTTCGCGTTTCGGTACGCGAAAGCAGGCCCATTTCTGAAAATAATTTATCTATTCTCATTACGTGAACAGCGATATAAGCGCATTGCAAACGAATATTGCCGCAACTCCGAAAACGAAAAGCGCGACAAAGAACGATAGCAGAAAATCTCCGAGTGTGGTGCGCTCTCGCTGACGGCGAGACCTCTTACGGCGTGTAGCCGAGGAGAACTTCTGCGGTGCGGGAGCGTTTTTTGTGCCGTTTGACGGCGGCTTCATCGGGCGAAGCCGTTCTGCTGACGGCGGCGTCAGGGTGCGCACCTGCGGATTTTGTCCGTAACGCATCTGCTGTACCTGCACACGCGGTTGCGGCTGTCCCTGCGGGTGTCCTTGCACAGGGCGTTGCTGCGGGGCGTATTGCGGCTGTCTTTGCGGTTGATTTGGTGCCTTTGGTGTGCGCTCACGCATCGGAAAGTTTGGCATACGTCGCTTACCTCCATAGTGATGGCGTCAATATTACGATGATATTATTGACTGCATAAGTATATTTTATCATAACATGCTCGAAAAGTAAAGCAAAGTGAGAAATTTTTTTCATACTGACGGGAAAAAGGCGATTTCTTTCCAAAATATCGGCAAAATTACCCGTAAAAATTTTCAAAAACGCTTGCAATTCTCATTTTGTTGTGGTATAATATAAGGGCTGTGTGTCCGTATGGACGCTGGGCGAGGGTGGTCCTCTGCGACAATGCTCTGCACGAACACCTTCCAAACACTTAAATTTTTTAAGGAGGAAGCCAAAATGGATTTAATTAAGGCTTTAACTAATGAGCAGCTCAAGGAAAATGCCCCTGTACTTAACGTTGGTGACACCGTTAAGATCCACAACAAGATCAAAGAGGGCAACAGAGAGAGAATTCAGATGTTCGAGGGTACCATCATCGCTAAGAATGGCGGCGGTATCTCCGAGACCTTCACCGTAAGACGTGTTTCCTACGGCTGCGGCGTTGAGAAGACCTTCCCGGTACATTCTCCCAACGTTGAAAAGGTTGAGATCATCAGACGCGGTAAGGTTCGCCGTGCAAAGCTGTACTATCTCCGTGACCGTGTGGGCAAGAGCTCCAAGGTTAAGGAACAGCTCTAATTTCTCAAAGAAAAAGCAAAATTGGCTGCCGTACGGCAGCCTTTTTGTTTTGCCGTAACACAAATATTATGTAAAATCGCGCGATTAACAAATTATCCGTTGCATTTTTTGTCGAAATGTGTTACAATATATTAAAGTATAATAGTCGGCTTCGACACAACTCGGAGGTCAGGGTATGAAATATAACGTAAAAAACAGAATTAAGGCGGTATTTGCCGTAATTGCGGCTATGCTCACGCTGATGCTTTTAGTGGGCGCGGTGAGCGCTGACGCAGAGAATGTGGGAACGATCACCTCGGTCGAGCTTACAAAAAGCCAGAGCGAGGTTGCTATTGAAATATCGCTGACGAAGGAATACGTTAAGGCGAACAAGCCTGATACGATGTATATTTTTGAGCTTTTGCCGCACGAATCTACGTCGGCTATAAATTCAATGAAGCCCGTCAAGGAGTTTAAGCTTGCCGAGAAGACTACGGTTAAGATCCCCTTCTACAACGGCAATATGACGAGGCTTTATTCGAAGTTCGTCGTTGCCGAAAAGGCGGACGACGGCACGTATAACATAATAACGGCGGCGAAATACATTGAAAACGTGTCTGCCCTTGCAAAGAATACCGAGGCTTATCCCGAGCGCGCGAGCAAGAAGGGACTTCAGGTGCAGATGTTTGGTGACGCACAGCAGCTCGGTGTCGCTCATACGGTGGTAAACGTAGCGCTTAACGAGTATCTGCACGGAGAAAGCTCCGACGCGGCACAATCGTTTGTATACAACGGACAGACGTTTTACGTTGACAGCGCGAAGATCGCCCTGCTTGACCATAAGGTGAAAACCTACACCGATGCCGGCATAAACGTGTATTTCAACATCATACTTACAGCGCCCGCTGAAAATGCTCACCCGAATATCGCAAGCCTTTACTGTGAGGGCGTATCCGCAGACGCAACTCTTTACGCTCTTAACACTAAAAATGAAACCGCGATGAAATCGTACCAGGCGTTCATGGATTATCTCGCGTCGAGATATACTCGCGAGGACCGTGCTCACGGCTTCGTTCCTGCGTTTATCGTTGGCTTCGAGGTGAACTCCAACAGAGTATGGAACAACGCGGGCGACGTTGATATGACAAGCTATATCTACTCGTACTGCACAGCATTCCGAGTAGCGTACACCGCGATGACGTCGCATTACGCGAACGGACGTGTATATATCTCGCTCGGCAACAATTTTAACGCGGCTGTAAGCGACCTTTCCGTCACGGCAAATTCGCTGCAGGATTATCCCGCAAAGGCCTTTCTTGACACCTTCGCTTCCGTAATTAGAAATGCCGGTGATATACCGTGGGGCCTTTCAATAAATCCGCATCCGTCCACGCCGGGACTTACAGAGTTTTGGAACGACGAATACGCAACGGACGACTTTGAAACGCCGTTCATTACTATGAAAAACCTCGGCACGCTCACGCGTTATATGTCCGAGGAGGCGCTTCTTTATAACTCCTCGATAAGAAGTATAATTATCGGCGAATTCGGACTTTCAGGCGATCCGTCGAGCGATGAGGCTATGACGATGCAGGCAGCGGCATATGCACTTGCGTACTATGCGGTTGAGCAGAATGACGATATTGACGCGTTTATTTATCACCGCCACGTTGACCATTCTGCGGAGGCGCAGTACTACGGACTTTGGACGAACGTACCCGACAGCACCGTAGAGCCGCTCGCAAAAAAGCCGATCTACAACGTATTTTCTCTTATTGATACGCAAAAGAGTGAAGAGGTTACCGCATTTGTAAAGCACACGGTCGGAACGGGCGCGTTCGGTATGTTTATGTCGGAAAACGTCAAGTATAAGCAGTTTAACGACCGTGCCGTTTTTGAAGGAGTGCGTGCAGAGGACGGTGACTTTAAGCGCGGCTATAAGGAAAAGATTTTGTTTGATCTTACCGAAGGAAAACTGTGCGACTTCTATCCTACGGACGGTGCGCAGTACGTTGAGCTTCGCTCCTTCGGAGATGCCTCTGAAACGATGCTTTACGCAAAGCTTCCCGATGTACCGAACGGTTATACCGGTATCGGCAACTCGGTCTTTGACGAGGGTGCGCTCAAAAAAGCACACTATATCACCCTTCGCATTATGGTCGCAACCCCTGCTGACGTTGGTTCGATGAACCTTATGCTTCGCCTGCAGGATAACGGCTACGGCGAGGATATTGGTGCCGTATACGAGGGCGAGGTTACCGTAACACCGAACGTATGGAACGACGTAAGCTTTAATATCAAGGACTTCTCTGCAAAGACTGACGGCGAGATAGACCTTATGAAGCTTTGGGTGAGCAACGCAGACAGTGATAACGTAATTGGCGAGTACGGCATAAGACTCGAGTCGGTAACGCTTCATGTGAGGCGCGGAATTGGCGTTGTAGGTTGGATATTCATTGTGCTTCTGATACTTGTAGCTCTTGCGGTAGGAGCATACGGAGCGCTCTTCCTTCGCGCAAGATACATCAGAAAAAAGCGCCGTGAGGCGGCAATGCTTAGACGGCAGGAAATGATGCGTACGCAGCAGATGCAGCGCGGACAAACGCAGTATCCGCCGCAGAACAGACAATAAATTAAAGCCCTTTGGCATACGCCAAAGGGCTTTTCGTTATCCGCCTATTCGTGTGATAAGCACTATCTCGTCAAACAGCATCATTTTGATGTAGGAAAGATATTCACGCATCATACTGATATAGTAATTGAATACGCTTGGTGACGGGCAGGTGCAGGTGTCCATCGGGAAGTCGTAGCGATTTGACAGTATCCCGATTCGCGGAAGATGAAAGTCGTTCGATACGCCGATTATACGCTTGTCAGCCATTCCAAGCTCTTTGAGAAGCTCTTTTGTGAAACGCACGTTTTCGCTTGTGGAGCGAGCGTTTGGCTCCATTATAATGCGCTCCTCTGCTATCCCGCGGTTAATAAGATACGCGCGCATCGCTATGCACTCCGCGACGGTTTCACTCGCCCCCTGCGCGCCGCTTACCACGCATACCGCATCAGACAGAGCTACCAAAAGCTCATATGCCGCGTCAAGACGGTTTTGGAGCGCTTTGCTTGGCGTCATACCGTTCGTGTAGGCGCCGAAAACGAGCACGACTGTGTCTTCCCCCGTATTACTATCGGCGGCATATTGCTCGGCGTAATATTCGGGCGATTTCGATGGGTAAAGTCCGATGAACGCCCAAAATGCAACTACAGTTACAACATACAGACAAAGCAGTGAAGTAAAAATTATATGAAGCGGCTTGAAGGCGCGTCCGAGCAGTCGCGCAAGCTGCCTGTGAAACACTATCGGAAGGCAAACACACGCAATTGCCAAAAGCGCGTAAGGAGCCATTTTGATCGCTTCAATTCCGATGCCGCAGAGCATTAGGTACACGAAATAGTATATAAATACAAACCCTGCCGCGATAAGCGTTATTTTTTCAAGGAGCGACAGCTTATTTTTCATTTTCGCGTACCAGCTTATCAAGGTATGGCGATACGCCGAGAGAAGCGCAGATTTGCTCGTAATCGGCAAGCGCCGCGGCACATTTTGCGCCGCTCGGGTTTGCGATTTTCGTCGCACGTATCATAAGATTTTTCGGCGTGTCATCGGGATCTATGAGCTCAAGCGTGGTAACGCTGTAGCCAACCGATTCAAGACGCTTTACGCGAAGTGCGTCGGTTGCGGCATCGCATAGCTTTTGCTTTAAGATCGGGTGATCGAGTATAAAAGCGAGGTCGCCCTTGAGTGTTGCGTCGGACGCTTTTTCGGACAATTGCTTTGACATTTCGTGGTGACAGCAGGGAGTTGATAAGATAATTCCCGCGCCCCATTTTATCGCATTCGCGAGTACGATGTCGGTCGCGATATCGCAGGCGTGGAGCGAGATGACCATATCGGGATGCTCAGGCGGCACGTATTCGTTGATGTTACCGCTAACGAATTTGAGATGCTCGAAGCCTTGACGCTTTGCAACAGCATTGCAATATTCGATAACGTCTGCCTTGAGGTCAACGCCGTACATACGTATGCTTCTCTTTTTAATTACAGCAAAGTAGTAGTACACCGCAAAGGTGAGATAGCTTTTTCCGCAGCAAAGATCGTATATGACCGCCGGGCAATCGGTCGGGAGCTTATCCTCAACGTCGCGTACGATTTCGAGAAAACGGTTGATCTGACGGAATTTTGCCTGCTTTTTGTCGTGTATGCGTCCATTGGCGTCGGATATGCCAAGCTCGCGAAGGAAGCCTATGTCACGCGAGGTGTCAAGAATGTATTTTTTGCCCTCGGAGCTTACCTCGGCAGCGACTGCGTCAGCCTTGCGCTTATCGGATATGTGTACAGAGCCGGATTTTGAACGCTTTATCTCTGCCTCTCCTGCGGTGGTTATTATATTGACCTGCTTATAATCCTCGAGCGCCATACGGCAAAGCTCTGCGACGTCAAGAGGTAGATTTCGGCGAAAGGTCTTGTTGTCCTTCGTGAAGCGCTCGAGCATAATATATACGGTGCCGTCACCCTTTTTAGTGAGTGAGGCGACCTCTTTTTGCGTGTTTTTATCCTCGGCTTTTGAGAATACGGCCTTTTTTAGCGTGCGCCGCGATAAAACGTCCTCAAAGAGCGCGGCGATCTTTTCGTTTGGCATTGTACTTACCTCACAAGTTAGTCTTATAGCACAAGTATATCACAAAGCGCGCGAAAAGTACATCAGTTTATTGTAAATTTTCATAAACGCTTAATATTTACAAATTGAGGGTTTACTTTTTTTGACGTATGGTGTAGAATTTTTATACAGAATACTTATATTTTGCAGGAGGCAAGCTATGACGTTTGGAAAATTTATGAAGGCCGTCGGTTCGGCGTTTATGTATTTCGGTATCTATCTTGCGTGGCAATATTTCGTAGTTTCTTCGGCGATGACGGGCGCGCAGGTTGCATTCTCGCTCGCCGGAATGAAGGATATTATAGCCGCGGCGCTTGAGGGCGTGGAATACAGCTACGATCAAATAATGGAGGCTACGCTTGGCGCGACGATGAACGCAAGCGCGTGGCTTTTAGAGCAAACGGTTTTGCTTACGATAGTGGCAGGTGTTTTAGCGATCGCAACGTACGTGGTTATGTTTGTTTTCAGAAAAAAGAATCCCCTTCGCGAGGTTGGCATTGCAAAGATGCCGATTCCCGTTTACTTCGGTATGGTTCTTTTCGGCGTTGCGCTTAATCTTGCCGTGTCGTTTCTTTTGCCGCTTATACCGTTCCCCGAGGTGCTTTGGGATAATTACGCGGCGCAGTCGGAAATGCTTTTTGGCGCGAGAGTGTGGACGGTTATTCTGACCGTGATTATTGCACCGATACTCGAGGAGGTTGTTTTCCGTGGACTTATGCACACGAGGTTTAAGCGGTGTATGCCCGTGATAGTGTCGATGATAATTTCCGCGCTGATATTCGGATTTATGCATATGGCTTTGATAGCGGTAGTTTACGCATCACTTCTCGGATTTTTACTTGCGTGGGTGTTCGAAAAATACAATTCGCTGCTTGCGAGCATACTCGTTCACTTCGGATTCAATCTCTGCGCCATTTTGCTCGAGGGATTTGAGGATATCCCTCTGCCCGTATGCATTGCGGCGGTGGTCATATCGCTTATCGGTATCGTAATCGTGCAGATAACCGGAAAGGGACGTATTTTCAAATCACGTTCAAAAGAGCCTGCTTTGTGTGACGGCGTCGCTGATGCGTGAGTACGGCGCAAAAATATTCATAAGTTTACAATTTACTCTTGAAATTATGCCGATAATAGGGTATAATGGTTTGAACAATAATTTTTTCGGAGGTTTTTATGCTTAATTTATTTCTTACGGCAGACGCCGCTGCGGGCACCGATGCTGCTGCAGGCTTAATGGGCAGTCAGGGCATTACCACTATCATTATGCTTGTCGTTATGGTTGCGGTGTTCTACTTCTTTATGTACAGACCGCAGAAAAAGCAGGAGAAGGCAACTAACGATATGCGCAACTCCCTGCAGGTCGGTGATGAGATCACCACTATCGGCGGTATCATCGGCAAGGTCGTCAGCATCAAGGAAGAGACCGCTATGATCGAAACCGGTCGCGACGGCACCAAGATCCGTATTCTCAAGAGCGCTATCAAGAGCGTTGACGTAAAAGCAGAGGATTGCTGACATAATTTGTTTCCTCCCGTCATATAGATTAGCAAACAGTCTATATCGGGAGGGATTTTTTTGCTTAAAAAAGATACGAAAAGCGAGCTGTCTGTGGGTTCGATGCTATTTTCAGCACTGAAGGGAATGGTCGTCGGCGTATTAGTGACGCTTGTGCTCTCACTCATTTTTACCGCGATCGCGCTTGCTTTTGATGATCCGAAATCTGTTGTTGATCTGCTTTCATACGCTACTCTTGCCATAAGCGCGCTTTTTGTGGGAATAATCGCAGTTAAAAGTGACGGCGAACACAGAGTGACGGCTTCGCTGATCGGTGGCATTATGTACGTGATTTTATTATTCATTATTTCGCTGTTCATGAGCGGTGAGGGCGTGCCGTCGCCGATTTTGAGGGTGCTCGTTTGGGCACTCAGTATCGGTGTTTGTATACTCGGCGGTGCAATAGGCAAGGGCAGACGGACACGTGTCGGAGATGGGAAAAACAGCCCGACGGAACTCGCTAGACGCAAGCTTGCCAAAAGGAAATGACAGAAACGGCTCTTGCAGTATTTGCAAGAGCCGTTTTGTACTTTACAAAAATCTCGCTAAATTGTCGGCGGTGCTCTTCTCGAAGTCAAGTATTTCCTCGGCGAGCTTTCGTGCCTGTCCCGTCGGCTCGTTTGCGTTGAACTGCTTTTCGATGTTGATGATGCCCATAGTGGCACCGTTTATCATCATTTCGGCAATGTGGGAGGTCGTAGTGTCGAGCATAGTGTTGAACACCATACCCATTTTCGAGCCTGCCTTTGCCATCATACCCGGCTCCTCGGGCTTGAGCCCGCGCTCGGCGAGCAGGTCTGCCGCGCGGCTCGAGTATTCGCGGTAGCGCTCAAGCTCGTGCGTCATCTCCGCGCGCATTTCGGGATCGGACGCCTTGTCCATAAGGTCAATTATCGCATCGCCGCCCATAGTCGTATTTTTGTAAAGCTCTTGAAGGAGCGTTTCGTTTTTGTCCATAATATCATTACCCAATACAAATAAAATACCGCGAGCATTTGCTCGCGGTATTAGTGTTTGCGTTATAAGCAAAAATATTTACGCTTTTGAAAGATCGTCGAGGTCGTACGGCGTATTCTGATAAACGAAATAATTAAGCCAATTTGAGAAAAGCAGATTTGCGTGACCTCTCCATACGTTCGGCGGACGTCGCTGCGGATCGTTGTTCGGGAAATAGTTGTACGGCACCTCAATGGGAAGCCCCTTGTCTACGTCGCGGAAATATTCCTTCGAAAGCGTGTCATAGTCGTACTCCGAATGTCCCGTAACAAAGAGCATACGTGAGTTTTTAGCCGCAATGATGTAAGGACCTGCTATATCGCTTCTTGCGATAAGCTCAATGTCGCTAACTCTCGTTATCTCGGACTCGGCGATACCCGTGTGACGCGAATGAGGCGCGTAGAATATTTCGTCAAAGCCGCGCACGATCGGGTGGTTGGGACGCAGAGCGTAATGCTCGAAAACGCCGAACATTTTTTTGTCAAGCGGGTGCTTTTTCACGCCGTAGTGATAGTAAAGTCCCGCCTGCGCAGCCCAGCAGATATGCAGAGTGGAGAAAACGTGCGTTTTTGACCATTCCATAATGTCGCAAAGCTCGTCCCAGTAGGTGACGTCGTGGAAATCGAGATTTTCAACGGGTGCGCCCGTGATGATAAGACCGTCGAAGTTCTCGCTGCGTATATCGTCGAAATTTTTGTAAAAGGCCTCCATATGCTCCTTGGCGGTGTGCGTGGAGCGGTGGGTGGCCGTTTGAAGCAGGGTGATCTTTATCTGCAAGGAGCTATTGGAGAGCAGGCGAATAAGCTGCGTTTCTGTAGTTATCTTAGTGGGCATAAGGTTGAGCACAGCTATTTTAAGCGGACGGATATCCTGATGCTCCGCTCTGAAGTCGCTCATAACGAAAATGTTTTCCTGCTCGAGCGTTTGTGCTGCCGGAAGCCCCGCGGGTATCTTAATGGGCATATACGTTCCTCCGTATGTTTATCGCATAATTACACTAATTGTACCATAAAAAAAACGATTTTGCAACACTTATCAAAAAAATATATAAGCGAGTGTATTTTTTTGGAGGAAAATCGAAAAAAGAATTGCATTTTGCAGATATAAATGATATAATAAATATAAATATACTCATAGTGGCACGAAAGTATGTGCTTTCGAGCGATAGGCTTTACGAAAACTATGCGAAAGGGCGGTGTACGACTTGTCAGGTAGAACGAATACTGCGAGGGCTTTTAGACTTGTTGTTGTGCTATTATCCGCTCTTTTGATAACTGCTGTTTGCGCCGTATCTCTTTCGGCTGATGAAATGCGTATAATATCCGGCTTCTCGGGTGAGGATAAGGTCTCGTGGATGCCGGGCGATAACGTCGCATCTGTGGGGCTTTCGGATTTTTCATGGGAGCAGGACGGTCACGCGTATAAGCGCTCATGTCTTGAGGTTGTCGGCAGGTACGCCCCGCGCGATGCTTTGCGTGCAACCGTAGCAAGCTTTGCCGAGCCGCTTGATCTTACCGAATACCATACAATGTCATTCGACATTTACGTGCCCCTGCTCGCAAACGATAGCGACGCCGTATTCCTCGCACGTCTGACACTTGTTTCGACGAGTGGTGAGAGCACGGAGCATCTTCAGATAATCGAGGGCGGCAAGTGGACTAACATTGAGGCGTACATCGGCTCGTGGGACGCAAGACGCGACATCGCCAAGGCAGAGATCGCACTTGCAATAGATACATCGCTTGGGGGCAGCTCGGTTGATCGCTTCTACGTGGACGATGTTTGCGTGTCCGATCCCGTAGACCGCGACATGACTGAGAGGTATCTGTTCGATGCATACAAGATTGATGGTGGCTCTGCGACAGTTGCAGAGGATAAATCCAAAATATCGATAGTATCCGACACCGAGGGGATGCTTTCGCTTGAGGCAACGGTGTTCACACCTGAGCTTGATTATTCGCTTAATTGCCTGCGTATCCGCCTCGCAAATTATACTGAAAGCGATACGCTTACGCTTCACTATTCCACGTCCGACTCACAGGCAACCACCGAGGACAAGATCGTAACCGTACCGATCGAACCCAACTCGGACGTTCGTGACTATTTGGTATTTGTCGGTGACGCCGCACAGTTGCGAAGTATAAAGCTGATATTGAACTCGGCTGTGGGACATGTTGAGATAATTTCAATAAATGCGATAAGTGCATATGAGCCAAGTGAATATATCACCTGCGGGGAGCTTACGTCTTGCACCGTAAGCGACGATCTTGCTACGGTTAAATTTTCCGGCGTGGTTGACCGCGAAACAGCTATAAATAACAGGGACGGATATATTGCGATATTCCCTCACGAATCGGAAACGCTTCCGAGCGCAGAGGATCTTTTGAAGCTTTCGCCTCTCGTGAAAACCCAGATGACCACTCGCTTTGAACTTTTATGGAAGCTACCGAAGGACGGTACTTACGACATTACCACGCGTTTTCTTGCGGTATCGGTAGGAGAGAGTGGAGAGTATAGTCTTATATGTCCGCCGTTTTACATACAGAATGCGGACAAGATAGGCGATAAGTCAACTGCACTTGCTCCGGACGCAAAGGGCTTTGCATCCAATGATATTTCTATTGTTGGAAACGTTGGTGCAACGCTGACCTTGCTTGAGCTTGATGCGCAAAGACTTTTCGTGCAAAAAAGCGATGCGGAGCCGTACGTATACCGCGGTGAGGCATATTATTTCGACGGTGCGTATCTTGATGCGATTAATTCGAAGATGGACGTTCTGGCTGCTGACGGGGTGCAGGTGCTTCTGCGGCTTTACGGTTGGAGGCTTACTGATAGCGCGCGGCTTGATGCGTTTTATGCCGAGGACAGCTACGTTGACTACTCCAAGGTAAACCGCTACAATGACGGAGGCGATTATATCGCCGCTATAGGCGCATATATAGCCGAAAACTGGGTGGCTGACGGCAAAATTGTGGGTGTTGTATTCGGTGAGGGCGAAAATATCGTCGTGGGACAGAGCTCACTTTCGGATATGGTGGAAAACACTGCAGACTGTCTGCGTACTCTCTATTTTGCCCTTGTACAGGCTAATCCCGAAATCAAGCTTTACGTTTCGCTGTCAGACCTTTATACATCTGACGTGCACATAAGTGACGGTGAAATAGGGCTTGATGTTTATCTGCCGGCGCTTACTTTGCAGACGGCACAGTACGGGCAGTTCCCGTGGGAAATAGCTATTGAAAAGGTATATCGCGTCGGAAGTCATTCGCGTGAGTACATAAGTGTGGATAACTCTGCTGCGGTCCGTGACGTTCTCACGAACAACGGTGCCTCGGATAAGCATATGATATTCATCGACCATACGTATTTTGCTTTCGCAAGCCGTAAGGTCGACAATGTAACGAACTACGTTCTTGGAACGTACGGTGCGTTGTTCTGCGATTACATCGACGCGTATATCGCCGCTACCGGCTCGCGAGCAGATGAGATAGTTGACAGCGTGCGGTACATATATACGGCCGAGGCGTATGCTGTTGAGAACGTAGTCAAGGCTGCACTTGAAATAGACGATTTTTCCGATGTTATACCGGGCTTTGACGGGGGCAAGATACCGAAAAAGCGTGTTGTGTTCAATACGGCAAATAATACTGCGCCTACCGGTACGCTTGGATCGTTTGGCTACTATCGCTTTGACGGCGTTTCCAGCATTGGCGGCCTTTCGCCGAGCTATTACAGCCGTGAGCTTCGCGTGGCAAACGATGGCGGAAACGTACTGAACGTAGTTCTTGACGCTTCACTCTGGGGCGACGTTTCGAGTGCATCTTGGCTTGGTATAGGGCACAACTTCGATATTACTGAGGATCTGACGCTTACACCGGTTCTTGCGATCACTCTTAAGGTGGAGGACATTTTACCGCAATCCCTTTCAAGTGTTACGGTAAATGTGGTTTTGAAGGGCGAGAATGAGCGTTTTGTATCGAGTGCCGCCGTTGCAGTCGGCGAGTGGACTACGGTATACGTTGACACGCACGGCTTCAAGTCGGCGAAGGATACCGAGAGTTTGCAAATATTTGTCGGCGGCACAAGCGTTTCAAGTGCGATACTCAAGATAAAAAGTATAGACGGCTTGTCAAGCGAGTACAACGATGAATCTCTTGCCAAGGTCATAGCGAAAGCGCGCGAAAAAAAGGCTGATCCCGATGCGGGAATAGACTATGGCGCATATCTCCCCATAGCACTCGGAGTGCTTGTGATTGCTGCAACGGTTATCGTCGTAGTGATGCTTACAAAGAAAAGATATAAGGAAAACGAATAAACATTATGCTAAAACGGAATTTGAATACGGAAACTCCGATAGAGGACCTGCCGATACGGCTCTTCGGGGTTGTACGCGAGTCAATAGTTGACGGACCGCAGCTTCGGTACGTCATATTCGTGCAGGGGTGTCCGCATAAATGCTATAATTGCCACAACCCAGAGTCGCACGCATATGAGGGCGGCAAGGTTACCACGACTGCAAAGCTTTGGGCAGATATACAGAAAAATCCGCTGATAAAGGGCATAACCTTCAGCGGCGGCGAGCCGTTCCTTTGGGGACACGAGCTTGCGCTGATCGCAAGAAAGGCGCGGGAGCACGGACTTGATATAATGACTTACAGCGGATTTACGTACGAGCACCTCTTAAAAAAGAGCGAAACCGAGCCGTCGGTGCACGAGCTTCTCACAGAAACGAACTATCTTGTCGACGGCCGCTACGTTGATGCAAAGCGAGATCTTAGCCTTAAGTTCCGCGGAAGCACCAATCAGCGAATACTCGACGTTACCTGCTATCCGAACTCAACGTCGGCACAGCAGATAGAGCTTTAAACCAATAAACATAAAAATATATTTACACAAGGAGATATAAAAATGTCTGACGCATATTTATCGCGTGGCGTTTCCGCCACCAAGGACGAGGTACACAGCGCAATATCGAAGCAGGATAAGGGTGTATTCGCAGGCGCATTCTGCAAGATTATTCCCGACCCCTGCGGAGATCCAGATTACTGTGCGGCTATGCACGCCGACGGTGCCGGCACAAAATCCTCGCTCGCATACATAAAGTACAAGGAAACCGGTGACCTCTCCGCGTTTTATAATATCGCGCAGGACTCCGTTGTTATGAATCTTGACGACCTGCTTTGCATCGGTGCCACCGACGGATTCGTGCTTTCGAACACTATCGGACGCAACGCTCACCGTGTAAACGGCGAGGCTATTAAGGCGGTTATCGACGGCTATACCGAATTCTGCGAAATGCTTGGTACGTACGGCGTGGGCATCACTATGTCCGGCGGCGAGACCGCAGACGTCGGCGATCTTGTAAACACGCTTATCGTTGACTCGACCTTCTTTGTAAGAATGAAGCGCAGTGACGTTATCGACTGCGACAATATCAAGGCAGGCGACGTTATCGTGGGCTTTGCTTCCTACGGTAAGGCAAACTACGAGAAGGCGTACAATGCGGGTATGGGTAGTAACGGTCTTACCGCAGCGCGTCACCTTATGCTCTCGCACGAATATGCGGCAAAGTATCCCGAAACCTACTCGAACACTATCGACGAGTCGAAGGTCTACTGCGGCGCGTACGGCGTGAACGATATTCTTCCCGGCACCGACGTTTCCGTGGTTGATGCAATCCTTTCGCCTACCCGTACATATGCACCCATCATCAAGGCTATACTTGATGAAAAGCGCTCTGCTGTACACGGCATGATTCACTGCACCGGCGGCGGCCAGGCAAAGTGCAAGAATTTCGGTGCGGGCATCCATTATATCAAGGACAACCTTTTTGATACTCCTCCGCTTTTCGCGGCTATCTGGAAGAATGCGGATATCGGCGACAAGGAGATGTATCAGGTGTTCAATATGGGTCACCGTATGGAGCTTTACTGCGATGCGGCTGACGCACAGTTTATGATCGACACCGCAAAGAAGTTTGGCGTTGAAGCAAAGATCGTCGGACGCTGTGAGGCATCGGCTGACGGTAAAAATCACGTAACAATTACCGATAAGGGAAATACCTACGAATATTAATTTTCAGGGAGATGTGCGTATGAAAAAAAGAATACTTGTCGTAAGCTCTGCCAACATCGATTTTGTTATGAAGGTGGGAAAGCTTCCTGCGGCAGGGCAGACAGTTATGGAGCCGCGAGGATATTCCTACGTGCCGGGCGGCAAGGGTGCTAATGCGGCGCTTGCTCTGGCACGCCTCGGTGCGGACAGCGTATTCTGCGCCAAGCTTGGAAACGATGCACACGCACAGCAGCTTCGTGCGCTCTATAATGACGAGGGGATTGATACGCGCTTTCTCCAAAACGACCGAAACGCCGCAACGGGACTTGCTTCGATAATCGTTGAGGAAAACGGTGTTAACCGTATTATCGTTTATCCCGGTGCGAATAATAATCTCACCGTGGACGACGTTGAAGATGCGATGACTTGTTTGCCCGATGCGGTATTCCTTCAGATGGAGATTCCGGACGAGGCGGTTATTGCCGCAACTAAATTCGCAAAGAAGAAAAATATACCGGTATTTCTCGACACGGGCGCTACAAGACCGGACTTTCCGCTTGATTTGCTCGGACCGCTCGAGGTGATCTCTCCGAACGAGAGCGAAACCTTCACGCTTACAGGCATTATGCCGACAAATGCGACAGAGTGTCTTCGCGCGGCAGATAAGCTTATGCAGCGTGTTGATGCGAAGTACGTCATTATAAAGCTTGGCGCTCGCGGCGCATATGTGTATAACGGCAAAATGTCGCGTCTTATTTCCGCGTACGAAACCAATGTTGTTGACACTACTGCAGCAGGTGACGCGTTTACCGCGGCACTCACGCTTGAGTATCTTAATTCGGGCGATATATACCGCGCCGTTAAATATGCGAATGCGGTAGGTGCTATAGTGGTGAGTCGCGAGGGCGCGTCTACTTCGCTCCCCACCGCGCGTCAGGTTGAAGCATTTATTGAAAGAAACGGAATTGTATTATAATGGCAGAAAGAATTTTAGGCGTTGACTTCGGCGATCAGCGCACCGGACTTGCGGTAAGCGACCTTCTCGGTATGCTTGCAAACGGCATAGGATACGTTAACTCAAACTATATGCCAAAAACCGTCGAGCTTGTCGCAGAGAAGGCAAAGGAGTATGGCGCCGTAAAGATCGTTGTAGGGCTTCCTATCAATATGAACGGTACGCTTGGTCCGCGTGCCGAGCACGCAAAGGAGTTTGCGGCGATGCTCGGCGATGCTACGGGGTTACCTATAGAGATGTTCGACGAGCGCTGCAGCACAATGGCGGCTCATCAGATACTCAACTTCACCGATACGCGCGGAAAGAAGCGTAAGGCGGCGGTCGACACGCTGTCCGCACAGATAATACTTCAGAATTACCTCGATTCAAAAAGGTAAAAATATTCCCTTGAAATAACCCGAAGGTCGTTTCAAGGGAATGTGTTTATTGTTCGGTATCCTCACTCGGGCGCGTATCGCTGTAAGCGTAGAGATCGACTGTGTGTGTACGGTAATATTCCGCAAGCACAGCGCAGGAATCTCTGTTTAAGTGTATGCCGTCCTCAATCGTATTTTCACTTGCCATTGTTCCGTCGTCAAGCGAGAACAGAGAAAGCGGATCAAGCAAAAACAGCCTGTTTTTTGCGACGTATTTTCTGATGAGCGCGTTGAATGCGACACACTTTTCATTCGTGATTCCAAAGAGTGTCGTTCTTGAAGCACGGTCGGTAACCGGAAGAACCAGCTGAACGTATATTGGCACGTCGGTTACACTTCGGATATTCTTTATTAAGGTATCAAATGCAGCTATATATCCCTCCGGACTCCAACCAAGCTCGTTGAGCCCTGTTGAAATGTATATCGAGTGGTAGTTTCCACTTTCGAGCTCGAGTGCTTCAAGCACGGTATATTCGCGAAGGGCATTTGCTTCTTCGTCCTTCATTCGGATGTACGTCTTCGTATTTATAGACGCGATATTTAGACCGGATGCCGAAAAATCGTAGCTCGGCTTTATGTTGGACAGCAGGATCAAGCCCTTAGTTCGCGAGTCACCGATGAATACGGTATCATTAAAATAACTGAAGCTTACCGGTGCGCTTTCGGGTACCGGCTGCGTGAAATCGTACGGGGTGAGCGGCGGAGGAGGAATGTCGTCTTCGGTAAGATGTCCCTCGAGCACCGCATATTCAGCGGTAAGCGCCGGCTCTGGTGTCGGTGACGCTGCGTATTCGAAATTGTAATCGACGAACAGGAAAGAAGTAAACACCGCGGCCAAAATCAGCGCACCTATAGACACGAGAAGCTTTAGCAAAAGCGACACGATGCTTGCCTCGGGCTTTCCGCTTGACGGCTGTGAGCCTTGCGGATATATATTCATTTGTGTGTGGCTTTTCAAGCGGATCCCCCCTTTCGTATGGCGTAATATTTTCCTAAAATCAATTATAGCACAAATAAATACAACTTTCAACAAGAAATACGGAAAAATGAAAATTAATTATCAATCTATCCTCGATACAGAACTTGAGAAAATTAAATCGGGCACAAGTGCGCCAAGGCTCCTTTTGCACGCGTGCTGTGCGCCTTGTTCAAGCTACGTTCTTGAATATCTTACGCGGTATTTCGATATTACCGTGTACTTTTACAATCCGAATATTACCGATGTGCTCGAATATAAAAAACGCGCTGATGAGCTTCTGCGTCTTATCACGCTTTTGCCGCACCAAAATAAAATAGAGCTTATCGTGTGCCCTCATACGCCCGAGCGCTTTTTTGCATTTACGGGCGGTCTTGAGAAACTTCCCGAGGGTGGCGCGAGATGCTTTTCCTGCTACAGAGAGCGCCTTGACGCGACCGCTCGCTATGCGGCAGAGCACGCAGGAGCGTACGACTATTTCGCGACGACGCTTACGGTAAGTCCGTACAAAAACGCGGCGAAGCTTAACGAGATAGGTGAAGAGCTTGCAGGCGAGTACGGTGTGAGCTGGCTTGCGTCCGACTTTAAAAAGCGCGAGGGATATAAGCGTTCGATAGAGCTCTCTCGCGAGTACGGGCTGTACCGTCAGGATTTCTGCGGCTGTGAATTTTCGAGGCAGTACAAGTATGGAAACGATTAAGCTTGGCGACGCGCTATGCACAGTTAAACGCTCAAATCGGCGTACTGTCGGAATGCGCGTTGCAAAGGACGGCACACCCGAGATACTCGCGCCTAAATATGCAAGCACTGGCGAGCTGATTCGGTTGTGTGCACCGTATGAAGAAAAGCTCATCAAAATGAGCAAAAAGCAGATAGAGATAAACGCAGAGAGGGAAGCGTTCTCGCTTTCCTACGGCTCGCGCGTACGAGTGCTTGGCGGCGAGCGTGAGATACGTGTGGGCAAGCGTGGCTTTATCAGCTATGACGATGAGGCGTTCAACGTACCGCCGAATCTTACCGGAGAGCAGATACGTATCGCGGTACTGAAGCTGTACAAGTTGCTTGCCAAAAACTATCTTGCCGAGCGTGCACTTCATTTAGCGAACACAATGGGGCTTTCCGTCAGCGCCGTAAAGATAAACTCCGCCAAAACGCATTGGGCGACCTGCTCAAAAAAATCGTCGTTTAATTTTTCGTGGTACACCGTAATGGCAGAGCCCGCGGCAGTGGATTATATTATAATCCACGAGCTGTGTCATATGCGTGAGTTCAATCATTCAACTCGCTTTTGGACAGAGGTGGAAAAATATTGCCCGGATTACAAACAGCACAAGGCCTATCTCAAGAGGCTGTGGCAGGAGATAATGCGCGAGCGCTGGGAATGACAACGCAAAATTCCTCTTGCAAAGTCGGATGCGGTGTGGTATAATTAAGCTTAGTTAATTAATTGTTTTGAGGAATCGTTATGAACTATATTGCACAGGCGGTCGGACTTTTCGCGGTGGCGACCTTCCTTTTGAGCTATCAGCAGAAAAAACGTAAAAATATAATTCTTCTTAACGCAACGTCAAGGGTGTTATACATAATTCAGTATATATTGCTCGGTGCCTATGCGGGCGCGGTGCTTGACATTCTCGGCACGGTTTCATCCGTAGCGGCGCAGAATAAGGATAAAGGCTTTATTAAACGGCACACAAGGCTGACGGTAGCTATTATAAATGCTCTGATTTTCGCGGCGGGTATCGCTGTAATGATATTGACGCACGATAAATTCGGCCTGTTTTCGATAGCGGGCGTTCTTTTGCATACGAGCGCTTTCTGGATAAACGACGAGAAGATAATTCGAAGAGTATCCTTCCTCGGCTCGCCGTTCTGGCTCATTTACAATATCGCAAGTACAGCCTGGGGCTCGGCTATAGGCGACGTGCTGACGATGGTTTCTATAGGAATAGCAATTTACAGATACGATATAAAAGGCGTTAAAAATAACAAAGAATAAACGGTAGGAGGACTACTATGTATCAGAAGGACACACATAAAATATGGCTCGCAACGGGCGACAATCGCGTTTATCTCGAGCCGTCGATGGCTAACCGCCACGGACTTATCGCGGGTGCAACGGGTACGGGTAAGACCGTAACACTTAAGGTGCTCGCGGAATCCTTTTCGGATATGGGCGTGCCCGTTTTCGTTGCTGACATCAAGGGCGACCTTTCGGGTATGTGCACACCCGGCTCGGAAAATAAGCACATCCGCCGCAGCATCGACACGATGGGTATAACCGATTTTAACTATACCACATATCCCGTACAGTTTTGGGACGTATACGGCAAGCAGGGACTTCCCGTGCGCACAACGATTTCGGAGATGGGCCCTGAGCTTCTTTCGCGTCTTCTCGGACTTAGCGAAGCGCAGAGCGGAGTGCTTCGCATAGTGTTCCGTATAGCAGACGATAAGGATCTCCTGCTTGTCGACCTTAAAGACCTTCGCGCGATGGTGCAGTACGTCGGCGACAACGCGAAAGAGTATAAGCTTACTTACGGCAACATCTCCACACAGTCGGTCGGCGCGATACAGCGTGCGCTTCTCACACTCGAGGATGAGGGCGGAGAAGTGTTCTTCGGTGAGCCGTCGCTTGATCTTTCCGATTGGGTGGATTGGGATGCTGACGGACGCGGTATGATGAACATTCTTGAGTGCTCGGAGCTGTTCCAGCATCCGTTGCTTTACGGTACGTTCCTTCTTTGGATGCTTTCCGAAATATACGAAATGCTTCCCGAGGCGGGCGACCTTGACAAGCCGAAGCTCGCGTTTTTCTTCGACGAGGCACATCTCCTCTTTGATGACGCTCCAAAGGCGCTCGTTGACAAGGTAGAGCAGGTGGCACGACTCATACGCTCGAAGGGCGTCAGCGTGTGGTTTATCACTCAGAATCCCACCGACATTCCCGATAATGTGCTCGGTCAGATAGGCAACCGTGTACAGCACGCACTCCGCGCGTACACGCCCAACGATCAGAAGGCGCTTAATGCCGCGGCGAGATCCTTCAGAACAAATCCGAAGTTTGATACCGCCGAGGCGATACAGGCACTCGGTGTCGGCGAGGCGCTCGTCAGCGTACTCGATGCGGACGGCGTTCCGTCTATCGTTGAGAGGGCAAATATTTTGCCTCCGAAGAGTAGTATGAAGGCGGTAGAGCCCGTAATGCTTCAGAGCGTTGTGCTTGCAAGCACGCTTCGCGATAAGTATAGTAGCGAAGAGGACCGCGAGTCTGCCTACGAGCAGATAACCGAACAGCGCGAGGAGGAGGCAAAACAAGCCGCAGAGCAAGCGGAAAAGGAAGCCAAGGAAAAAGAAAAAGAAAAAAAGGCTACTGCGAAAAAGAAAACTACCTCAAGTCGCAAAAAGACTACTGTGCTTGAAAAAGCAGTAAACAGTACGGCGAATACCATCGGCCGCGAGATCGGCAAAAAAATAGTTCGCGGACTTTTTGATACGTTCTTCAAATAATAAAGATAGCCTGCAAGCGCTTTTATATCGCGCTTGCAGGCGTATTGTTTTTTGCGGCTTAATTAAATCCCGTTATCTCGAAGCGTATCAGCTTTCCTTCACCGGCGAGCTGAACGAAGCTTACTCCCGTCAGGTCTATGTTTGAACCGGAGTCAATACGCATAAGGTTGCCGTTTGAATCAAACAGCTTGACCTTGACGCCGTCGTTCACGAGAAGGGACAGCTTATCATAGGTTTTGCCCTTGTATTCGGTAAGATACTTGTTGCCCGCATCAAGACCTATGTAAAGGTCACGGTACAAAATTCCGTTTTCGGAGAAGAAGTGGAGTACGGTTGGCTTATAGTGGATTCCCAAAGCGTCAAACTTGGGATAGAGGTTAAATTTTTCAGCGCCGCGCAGATCTACCGTGTAATGTTCGTTGTTAAGCATTTCTTCGTTTGGCTTAAGCCACTCGTAGAAACCGTCGAATACACTCTCGCCGTATGCCAGATAGAAGGCTTCAAGGATCTTTTCATTTGGCAGTCGGTCGCTGCCCTTACTGTTTTTGTAGAAGGGGTAGCTTTCCTCAAGCTTGTATATCCAATCCGTGTAGTTGCCGAAGGTTTCGTCAAGATACCACATCAGACGGAAGCCTATAACGTAGTTTGCGTTGGAGGAGTATTCAAACGTATTGTCTATCCAATACTCCATCGGATGCTCGTAGAGCTTGCTGTAGTCGTGAACGTACATATCTCCGACTGATTGAACTGTGAGATCTACGCTCTCTGCCAGGTCGGGGTAGTTTTGAGCGATATATTTTTGCGTTTTGTAGGTAGTATAGGTGGATATTCCCTCCATCGCCCATTGGCAGTAGAACCAATTGGATTGGCGAAGCTGAAGGACGTGAGAGCATTCGTGAATGAGGGTGTCGAGCTTTATGATGTCGCCGGAGGAAATTACCGCGCCGCTCGCACCTGCATATGCTTCGTGGAATTCACTCTCAATAGCTGCGTTCTTCTTAACCTCGACGAGTGTGAGCGCTTCCGTGCCCCTCGGATTCCAAAAGCTGAACTTTTTATTATATTCCGGATTGCCCTCAAACTTCATTCCGGAAACGGTTTCCATAACGCTTGTGACAATGTTAAGAGTTTCCCTAAGATCGTCCGGTACGTAAACTCCCGCGTCGATCTTAAGCTCAAGGTGGTCTGTTATCAGTACCGTTGGTTCTTTGGTTATAGTTCCCGAAGGGAAGCTTACGCTTGTCTTTTCAAGCTTCGGTATAACCTCCTGCGGGACTAAAATTTTCCCGCATCTCGTACAGTGCTTGCCCTCTGTAAGACCGGGGGTGCTGTAGGTTGCCGCTATCTCTCTGTCAATGACCTCGATGTGACCAAGTGCGGGTATAACTGATCTTTCTGTGAAGAAAGTGCCGCATATGTCGCAGTAGCTACTCTCTGTATAGCCGTCCGCTTCGCACGTGGGCTCGGCTGCATCTTCGGTTACAATGACGTGCTCTGATTTGGCAATAGGTTCCTGCTCGACTAGTATTTCATTACATACAGAGCAGTGTTTGCCCTCGGTAAGGCCTTCTGTTAAGCAGGTAGGCTCAACGGCTTCAGTGATCACCTCAACGTGAGCGCTTTTGGCAACAGGCTCCTGTACTACGATAACTTCACCGCATACAGAGCAGCTCTGGCCTCTTGTAAGACCCTCTGAGGTGCAGGTAGGAGCGACTGCCGTTAGTGTAACGGGAATGTGCTCAAGCTTTGCGATGGTTTCTCTGCCGGAGAAGATTTCACCGCATACGGTGCATTCTTTACCGGCTGTGCGGCCTTCGGTGGAGCAGGTCGGAGCGGTTTCGTCAAGCGCGAGGATGTTGTGCCCTGTTTTTGAGATAGTCACCTGTGCAACCAAGATCTCGCCGCATACAGAGCAATGCGAGCCCTCGGTGAGTCCCTCTGACAAACAGGTGGGGTTAACAGGCTCATCAATGACGACCGTGTGCCCCTTCTTTTGAATAAGCTCTTGAGCGAATATAATCTCGTTGCATCCGGAGCAGTGCGCACCCTCGGTTAATCCATTTTCCGTACACGTTGCAGGTACTGCGTGGTCTACGACGGGAGTGTGCTTATGAGAGCAACCTGCGAGCACGAGCAGGATTGCGGAAAATATCAATAACGCGAATATTTTTTTCATATATATCCTCTCTTTAACAAAGATTGGTAAACAGTATGAAAACCTCTGTTTCAAAACAATACCTTTAAATTATATCACGAATTTTACTGATTTGCAATATCTTTTTACACAAAAAAGGTGCTCAAAAGCACCCTATAAATCTATTATATCATATAACTCATATATTTGTAAACTCCTTTTTGGTCAAAAATATTACTTTCTGCCTTTTGCATAAAAATTTGTTGTGTAGTTTTTACAATTTGCCAATTGAAAAACGGGAAAATATATGCTATACTATAGACACAGAGAAGGAGGACAGTCCAATGGGCTAGATAAAAACAAAAATCCCGGCAAGGTGTTCAGATCACAGGTCGAGTTCAGGTTAAACAAAAAACACGGCGGTGTTACGCTTAACATAGATTTGTGAGATCTCTTTAATCAAATTGTGGTAGAAAAGGTAAGAATAGTGATCTGAAGGCGGACTTGCCAATCACCCGACGCAGCTTAAGTAAAAGCATAACAAACGGTATTCTCGTTAGAGAAAGAATAAGATGAAAAGAAAGTGTTTTAGCAGCAGATGTGAGCGGCGGAAGGGTAGAAAAACGAAAGTGAGGATAACAAAAGATGTTAGATATCAAGAGTGAACAGAAATAACCCTTGATTGTAGATGTGAAACTGCAATCAGGGGTTATTTTTTTATGCTTTTTAAAAAGGTACACTAAATAAAT
>JAZSJI010000123.1:0-2962 GCA_045534235.1 Candidatus Flemingiibacterium sp.
GTACCGGATGAGCTTGAGGAGTCCGCGCATATTGTGCATTCGGGGATATTCCGACCCTTCCTACAGTACATTCTCCCGCTTTCCGTGCCGATGATGAGCTGCATCTTCCTGTTCGCGTTCTCGTGGCAGTGGACGGATAACTTCTATACGAACGTCTTCTTTACCAAGAGCACGATCACACTTATGCCCAATATAGTAGCAGTTCCGAGAACTTTGGATACGGCTTACGCCGCACAGAATCTCTACGAATCGGCTATTAAGAACACGTGCGGTCTGCTGATCCTCGCACCTCTGCTTGTAATGTACATCTTCCTGCAGAGATACCTGATCGGCGGTATCGAGCGTTCGGGTATCGTTGGTTAATTCCAAAACAAAAAATCCTTACCGCGTATGCGGTAAGGATTTTTTATATCATAGATTAAACCTCGAAGCCGACGAGCATACCGCCCTTTTCGGCGTAGAAGCTGCAAAGCGCGCGGCACTCCTCGATGAGGAATTGAGCACCACTAAATTCGGCGGATATTTTTGCTGCAAAGTCCTTGGCGAGAGGTTCGTTCTGACAGTGCGCAATCCGAATTTTGCCGCCCTTGTATCCAAGCATTTTCGCGTGCTCTACAAGTGCCTGTACAGCTTTTGAGGCGCCACGGTGTTTAGAAAGCATCTCAAGTGTACCTTGCTCGCTTGCCTTGCCTATGGCACGTACGCCGAGCACTCCCGCAGCAGCGGCGGCAAGCTTACTTATGCGCCCGTTGTTAGCGAGATTTTTCATTGATTCGAGCACAAAGAGCAACTCCGCTTTATAGAGGGAAAGCTCTTTTTCGATCTCTTCAAGACTTTTGTCCTGCGATATAAGCTCGCGACATTTTTCTGCCATCAGCGCGATCTCGGGGCCTGCCGACAGCGTGTCAATCACCAATACAGTGCGCTCGGGGTGCTCGGCCTCGTAGGCTTCTTTTGCCTTGTATGCCGAATTATAACTTCCCGAGAGATTGCTCGTTATAGTAAAGCAAACGATGCTTTCGGCGTCGCCAAAGGCGTTGAGCCAGTCGGTGAGATTAGGGCAGGAGGTGGACGACTTGCCTTTGTAACTGTACAGTGTGTCTACCATATTGTTAACGTCAAGGACGGCGGTATCTGTGTATTCCTTGCTCTCGGTGATTATCTTGAGAGGAGCGCAGGCAAAGTCAACACCGTTAAGTGCGGTCAGGTTGGACGACGAATCGACCACGATCTTAATTGAGTTCATTGATAAATAATTCCTTTCATATTAGGCGGTATCAGCACACAGTGTGCTGATATATTTCTCACAGTATTATTCGGCGGCAATGCTGTCGGGACAGATACATTCTATGCCTTCATTCCGTCAAGTAATACTCCAAAGCAATATTTAAAATTCTTTGCGGTTTCCTCGCGGGGGAGATTTCTGCCGAGCGCATCGGCGTTGTAGCCACGGATGAAGCACCATATAGCGTAGCTCATAGCGTCGGTGTCGAGCTTTTTGAAATGTCCGTTGGCGATACCGAATTCGAGCAGCTTTTTGATCTCATTCGTCCACCATTCGTAGTTTTTGTTGGATATAGAATCGTTCTTGAATACGTAATTGCTGAAATTTCTTTTTGCATCGTAAGAAACCAACAGTGTACTTTCGACGATAGCAGTGATCTGGGCAAAAAAATCGCCTTCGGGATCAAAGCCCATAATACTTTCACGTATCTTTATTATGGTACGCGTATAGACTATGTTGAGAACGTCGTCGATATTGTGAAAGCGGTTATAAAAGACCCGGTTCGTCACCTTGAGGCCCTTCAAAACTTGACGTACGGTTATATTTTCTGCTCCCGATGAGAGTACAATATTTTCAACGATGCCGATAATTCGCTCCGACATATCATCGTGTATAAGAGTTTGTTCTTCAATTTGCATTTTGGCATCTCCAATCTTGGCACACTGTGTGCTGGAATAATTATAGCACATTTTCCCTGAAATGTCAAGCATAAAAACGGCTCGCTTTGAGCGAGCCGTTTTAGCTTTATTTAAAGGATTACCTTGCCTTCGTAGATCTTGTTTGCGTCGCCCGAGAGGTATACCGCCTCATCGGTGTAGCGGATCTTGAGGTCGCCGCCGCGAAGCTTAACTGTGATCTCCTCGTTCTTATTGCAGTAGCCGTTTTCAACCGCCGCTACTACAGCTGCGCACGCGCCGCTGCCGCAAGCGAAGGTCTCGCCCGAGCCGCGCTCCCATACGCGCATCTTGAGCGTGGTGGAGTTAAGAACCTTAACGAACTCGGTGTTGACACGCTCGGGGAAGAGCGGATCGTTTTCGAACTTAGGACCGATAGCTTCAAGGTCGAGGTTGTCGAGTGCTTCCTCAAACTCGTCGCTAAATACGACGCAGTGAGGATTGCCCATAGACACGCACGTGATGCGGTAACGATCGCCTGCTACCTGCGTGGGGACACCGATTGCGGTGCGAAGCGCTATCTTTACGGGAATGAGCGCAGGGTTAAGCTCTGCCTTGCCCATATTGACCGTAACAGTGCTTACCTGACCGCTGACCTTTTCATATTCGGTCTCGCGAACCCCGCTGAGTGTTTCAACAGCAACCTTGCCACTGTCGGGAACCATCTTGTTGTCAACCATATACTTAACGACGCAACGTGCCGCGTTACCGCACATCTTGCCTTCCGTGCCGTCAAGGTTGAACATTCGCATCTTAACGTCTGCAACGTCGGAGGGGTACATCAGCACAACGCCGTCGCCGCCAATACCGAAGTGACGGTCTGCAAGGCGGATAGAGAGTCCCTCGGGATTGTCGATGCGCTGATCGAAGCAGCTGAAGTAGATATAGTCGTTACCGCAGGCTTCCATCTTGGTGAATGCAAGCTCTTCCTTGGAGTCACGCATATTGTTGATGTTGACAAGCCCGGTGTTTCTCTGAGTGTAGCGGCTCTTAAGGCAGTCTG
>JAZSJI010000140.1:0-8690 GCA_045534235.1 Candidatus Flemingiibacterium sp.
AAAAGGACTTGCCTGCCTGCGGGCAGAGCGGTGGTCGGCTCTGACTGCCACCGGCAGTCATTCACTACCGACCCTTCAAGTCCTTTTATCTTTCTCAAAATAAAAAACCAGCATCGGTACAAGCCCGATGCTGATTTTTAATGGTGCGGGTAAAAGGACTTGAACCTTCACGAAGTTGCCCCCACTAGAACCTGAATCTAGCGCGTCTGCCAATTCCGCCATACCCGCATATTTAATTTTGTTGGGGCAGTCGCGCCCCGCGAGACGGCTCGTGGCATAGTCGCCTTGCTCGCTACCCGCTCACAATTCTCCTTGCCTCTGCGCCTTCTCGAGCTCGCTTCATCGCCCACCGGGCGCGCTCACTCTCGAAGCTGCCAATTCCGCCATACCCGCATATTTAATTTTGTTGGGGCAGTCGCGCCCCGCGAGACGGCTCGTGGCATAGTCGACTTGTTCGCTACCCGCTCACAATTCTCCTTGCCTCTGCGCCTTCTCGAACTCGCTTTATCGCCCACCGGGCGCGCTCGTTCTCGAAGCTGCCAATTCCGCCATACCCGCATATTTGCGCCGCCGCTTCCGACGACTTAAAAATTATACCATACCGCGACTGTTTTGTCAAGGGCTTTTTGCAAAAATCACGCGAATTTGCAAAAAGCCCTTCTCTGTTTATCTTACGAAATCGAAGTTATATCAAGCGACTCGCCGTAATCGGTATATTTGACCTCGAGCGTATCCATAGTCGCGTAAAGCTCCTTGGTGTACATAGCAGAAACGTATCTGTCGGTTATATCCTCGCGTATCTCTTCCATATACGCCGCGTCTTTCTCGGCGCGCATTACGATATGGTAGCCGTACGGCGACTCGATTATCGCGCTGTGCTCGCCTTCCGCTATAGCTATAGCTGCCGCCCAAATATATTCGGGCATCTCGTATTCGGTCGTATAATAGCCATGCTCGGGCGACATCTGTGCTGCATTGTAGTCGGAATAATCGCGCATTACCTCGGCGAAGTCCTCGCCTTCAAGCAACATTCCAAGTGCCTTCTCTGCACGCGAAAGTGCAATCGGCTTCGTTTCCTCCGTGTTATAGCCGACGTATATCTCCTTGATGCAAAGCAGCTCGTCACTACCCAGAAGTGCATCAACCGTAGCCTCGTCTGTATTAATCGCGCCGCTTTCTCTCATACACTCGATCGTTCGGTACGCAAGCACGTTGTTCTTCTGAAGCATCCGGAACAGCCAATCGGTCATATACTGCGCTTCAAGCGCGATACGGTACGTATCGTCGTCGTTGTAGCACTCCGTTGCGCGGTACTCGGCGATATACGCCTCAACTGCGCTTTCGTCCTCGCTTGAGAGCTTGGCGCCGTACTTGTCCGCCATTATCTCTATCGCCTTGGTGTAGCGCGCGTTATCCTCGGAAAGCGCGCGAAGCTCGCTTACCTCTTCTGCGGTGAGCTCGGCATTCTCTCCGAAGCTGTCACGCTTATTGTTGAGCAGATAATATCTGAACTCCTGATACTGCACGTCCTTGCCGCCGACGTTCATCACGACGCGCTTATCTTCTGCGCTCGGTGTAAAATCCGACGCCGTGCTGCCGCAGGCGGAAAGCAAAAATATAGTGGCTGCTGCAAGAAGTGCAGAAATAATTTTCCTTTTCATCAAACAAACTCCTTCTTAAAAAGTGTCATTAACGTCATTATACCGCACCTTTGTGACGGTAATGTGAATATTATGAAATTTATCGCCGTATATTGGCGGTTTTTTATTTATATGTGCGGCGTCCCGTGACTGTCTTTGGTATGCAGTGGTGTTTTGGACGTGTTATACTTCGGTACAGCAAATGAGAAAGGACGCGTTTGAATGGCACAGATAACGAGCGGCAAAAAGCTGCTTTCTAAAATAAAAACGTACGTGGACGAGTGTAAGGACGCTGACACAAAGAAGCCGATATTTGCCAACGTCGCAGGCTTTTGCCGCTTTGCCGGAATATCGGTCGGAGAGTTCCTCTCCTTAAAACGCAAATTTCCTCGCGAGTTCGAGAGTGCGGGCGCATATTTCGAGGACGCCGCGCTCAATTCGGGCGCGACTGCAACGCTCGTCGGAATGTACCTTCGAGAATATGGCTTCTGGGGTGCGCCAACCGAGGACGAGGTCGTCTGCGACCACGATATGCTCGCGGACGGTATATAAGGAGGTGCGCGCTTGCATCTTTACGGTAAACCAAACAAAAAGCAAGCGGAGTTCTTCCGCTCGACCTCAAAATTCACCGCGTACGGCGGCGCGAGAGGCGGCGGCAAGAGCTGGGCACTACGACGCAAGCTCATACTTCTCTGCTTGCGCTACCCCGGCATACACTGCCTTATAATCCGCCGCACACTAAAAGACCTATCTGACAATCACGTACAGCCGCTTCTTAATGAAATCGGCAAATACGTCACCTATTCGGCAGGCGCGCGTGTACTGCGCTTCAAAAACGGAAGCCGTATCGACCTCGGCTATCTCGCGTGTGACGCGGACACGTCGCACTATCAGGGGCAGGAATACGATATAATCGCCATCGACGAGGCAACGCAGATATCGGAGTTTCAGTTTGCAGCCCTCAAGGGCTGTCTGCGCGGTGTGGGCAATTATCCGCGACGAATGTATCTGACCTGTAACCCCGGCGGCATCGGTCACGCTTGGGTAAAGCGGCTTTTCGTAGACCGCGACTTTCGTGAGGATGAAAAGCCCGAGGAATACCGCTTCATACGCGCGTCAGTACACGACAACGAGGTGCTCTGTGAGCGCGATCCCGAATACGTCAGTATGCTTAAAACACTTCCCGAAAAGCTTCGCGCGGCGTGGCTTGACGGACGGTGGGACTTATACGAGGGGCAGTTCTTCCCCGAGTTTTCGCGTGAGCGACACGTGGTAACGCCGCGCGAGCTTGAAACGCGCCGGTATTTCGCCGCCTTCGACTACGGCTTCGACCGATTTGCGCTTCTTATCCTCGCCGTCGTCGGCGACACGCTTTACGTCACGCGCGAGGTCTGTAAGTCAAACCTTACCCTCTCTATGGCAGGCGAGGAGCTTGCGAGCGTAGTACGCGAGGAACGCGAGCGCGGGCACGATATTCCCTATGCCGTCGCCTCGCCTGACCTATGGAACCGCCGTCAGGACACGGGCTACAGCGGCGTTGAGGTCATCACCCGCGTTTCGGGTACGCCCTCGCTTATGCGTGCGGACAACCGCCGTATACCAGGCTGGCGCGCACTTCGCGAGCGGCTCGCGGACAAGCTGTATATATTCAGCACTTGTGAGGAGCTGATCCGCTGTATGGAAGCTCTCCAATTCGACAAAAACACCGTCGAAGACGCGGCAGATCAGCCTCACGAGGTAACCCACGCGCCCGAGGCGCTTCGCTACGCCGTTATGTCACGCACGGACGCGGACGTCAGCGTAACGAAGATGTCCGGCGGCGGAATTATCACGTATTAGGTATATTCTCGCGCCGTTATCCGGAAACGGAGCGTTAATATAAAAATATATATTTTCTTGGAGGTATTTTACCAATGGCAGTAACCAACTTTATTTCTACCGTATGGAGCGAAACTCTCCTCTCCCAGCTCGACCGCGAGTACGTCGGCGTCGCTAACTGTAACCGCGAGTTCGAGGGCGAGATCAAGGGTAAGGGCTCGGCGGTTCAGATCGCAAACATCGGCGCTATCAACGTATACGACTACGATAAGAACACCGATATGCTCTCCCCCGACGCACTTCAGACTGCGGCGGTAACCCTTACCATCGATCAGGCGAAGTCCTTTAACTTCCAGATCGACGATATCGACCGTGCACAGTCCACCCCCAGACTTATGGAGGGCGCGATGAAGCAGACGGCAGCAGATATTGCAAACGTCGCCGACTCCTACGTATACGCACTCTGCGGCGATGCGGCAGAGGAAAATGTGCTCGCATGCGATGCCGTAAGCGTTGACAACATCATCGACTACGTAGTTATGGCGCGTCAGAAGCTTCTCTCGAACGGTGTAAACAGCAACGTCGAAACCAGTCTTGAGATCTCTCCCGAGGTTGCGGCTGTACTCCTTCGCGCGAAGATCTTAAACGGCACCGAGAACGCAGGCGCGCTTGAGAACGGTCTTATCGGCAAGCTCATCGGATTTGACGTTTACGTTTCTCCCAACGTCGTTTCCGCCGAGGGCCGCTACAAGTGCCTTGCACGTACCAAGCGCGCTGTTGCCTTCGCCGAGCAGCTTAACGAGGTTGAGGCATACCGCCCCGAAACTCGCTTTGCAGATGCTATCAAGGGACTTCATCTTTACGGCGCAAAGATCGTTTACCCCGAGGAATTCGTGGTACTCGATATGTCGCTCGACGCATAAACTTCACTTTGATAAGCAGCAGGGCCTGTCCTTGCTGCTTATCGTAATATTAGCCTATTAAAGGAGAAAATCATGACCTATTTCGACATATATCTCACCGCGCTTTCTATGATCGGCGAGCCGGAAAACACCTCTTCAACCGCCGACTATCAGAAACGCGCCGAGCGTCTTTTCACTCATATCAACGCGGGGCTCTATCCCCTGCACCGCTGTCTTGGCGGCGACGCTATCGACGCTGACGCCTTCTTCATCGAAACGCTCGACACTATTTTTATGCTTGATGAACGACTTGTACTCACGGCAGCACTCGAGCTTGCTTCCCTGCTTATAATCGACAAGATGCCTAGCGTATCCGAGATGCTCAAAGAACGCGCCGAGGAAGAAAAGCAGAACGTCGCCGCTACGGGTGCCGCTATCGGACCTATAAAAGAGGTGTACGGCGTATGAACGAGCTTCGAGAAATCGTAATCGACAATTTCACCGATGCCGCAGTCGTCGACAACTACAGAATTTCTGCCGACGGCACGCTTACAAAGCGTGACGGATTTCGCACGCTTGCAAGCCTCGGTGAGCATATCCGCGGATATTACTATGCAGGTGGAGATACTGTCTTTGCCGTAGCAGGCTCAACACTTTACCGTATTGATAGCGGTAAAGCGACCTCTCTCGGAGAGCTTACCGAAGCGGTGTTTGAGAGCGAAACGGAGCGCTGTCTTATGTTTTTCTATGCAGGCATCATTTACGTAATCGGCGGCAATGCGTTCTACTGTTTGGATACGACCGATGAGCTTGCACAGCTAAAAGCCTTCGAGCATATTCCCGTGCGTAAATCGGAGCTCGACTCTTACGCAGTCACGGGATATAATCTCATCTCCGAGCGCGCACGTGCCGTCGCAAAATTCACTCAGAACGCAAAAACGGTTACCATAAACGATGAGGACGCAAATATATACTCGGTAACGCTTGACGGCGTTTTGCTTAATGAGTCGCAGTACAGCGTTTCCTTTAGCGGCGGACTTTGCTTTATAACGCTTACTGATCCCTCACCTCTCACAGGTAGCCACGTCTTTATAGTCGAATACGTTATCGCACAGGAGAATTTCAAAAGCAAAAAGCAGCTTTGCTCCAAATGTAAGAGTGCATACGTATACGAGGGCAAAAGTGGCGTACGCGTGCTTCTGTACGGAGGTGGGGAGGGGTGTATATATTACTCCGATGCAACTGCGATGCCACTCGACGAGGAAACGGGTGAGGCGGCAACAGAGCTTATCCCCGGTACGGTGATCGGTGAGTGCTATTCTCCCGAAAACTTCTTTTTTGCACCCGGACAGGGAGAAAAAATACTGAATATTCTGCCCTTTGGACAGCGCACGCTCGTTGTTACCGACCGCTCGACCTATTACCTTGTCGAGGATACGAAAACCAAGAACGGCGGAACAGTACTAAAGGAGTTTCGCCTTGTTTCGATGTACAAGGAGCTCGGTATCGGCGAAAATTCAGGCATCGTAAGCTACGACGGTAAGATTTACCTTATGAGCTCGCTCGGACTTTATTATATGACCTACAACCCCATCGAGGACAAGTACGGCACGTACCGCTTGAATATACCCGACAACGTAGGTGTTGCTCGTGACACCTACGAGCTTGTACGGCTGCACGTTGACCGGCTAAACCACGAGCTTTGGCTGCAAAACGGCGACAAATGCGCGGTATACAGCTTTGACACAAAGAAGTGGTATCGCTTCAGCGGATTTTGTCCGAGCGCTTTTTTCACCTATCATAACGATTCCGCGTTTACCGAAGCGGACAAGATATGCGTGTTTACGGTAGGTGAACCGCTTGACGGAGGCGAGGGCTTCGAGGCGTACGTTGAAACGCATAACCTCGACCTTGGCAACATATTCGCTGAAAAGACGGTCTACAGCTTCGGTGCGACGTTTGAGAGGTGTGACGGTGCGGCGCTTGAATGCACGCTTAAAAGCGACAAAGGCGCGAGCTTCACGTTCAGAATAAACGCAGACGATAATAACGCCGACACAACGCCCGTTGTAAAGCGCACGCACGCTCGGCTCGGTAACTGCTACTACGTTATCTGTCGTGTCAGCTCGCCTGCCGATGCCGCGAGAGCAAACCTTCGCTCGATCTTGATTTCCTACCGTGTTATGGGAGGTAACGTATGATGGTTTTATGGTATTTGCTCGGATTCGTGTGCGGCGTGTTCTTTCACTATGCCCTCTCGCTTATCGCAGGTGCAAAACAGCGAAAAGCGAAATCTGAAAGTGATGACGCATTAAAAAACATTCTAAACTACTGAAAGGATAAAGCAGCATGAAAAACAATTCAGCTTGGCGACAGTTTGAGGCGGGACGCGAATACAACCGCCGTATCGGACTTTACGAGAACTATACCCTGTGCGAGCGCTTCTACCGCGGCGATCAGTGGAAAAGCGTTGCCGCAGGCGGACTTCCCACACCCGTATTCAATTACGTAAGACGTATCGCGGACTACTACATCTCGCAGATCGCGAGCGCGAACGTCGATATGACCTTCTCGGACGAAAATCTGCCGTTTATCACGAGTGAGCAGCACCGTGAGCGCGTCTCCGAGGCGGTGAAGCTTCTCAACGACCATACGGCGTTCCGTTGGGAGAAATGCAGAATAGACCGCGTTATACGCTCTGCACTTCGTGATGCGGTGCTCTCGGGTGACGGTATATTCTTCACCTATTGGGACCCTACCGTTCGCACCGGTCAGGCGTACACGGGAGATTTCGTAACGGTCACGCTCGATGCGACAAACCTTTTCGTTTCAAACGTAAACTCTACCGACATTCAGTCGCAGGAATACGTTATTGTTTCCGGTCGCGAGAGCGTAAACAAGCTTCGCGAGGAAGCAACACGCGCCGGTGTCAGCCGTGAAATGGCGGAAAAGATACGTCCTGACGGCGACGTACACTACGGTGCGGGTGACTACGCGATGCAGGAAAACCCGGACGCGTCTTCGGAAAAGGCGACGTACATAATCAAATTCACGCGCGACGAGGACGGATACGTACAGTTTGAAAAGCATACGCGTGAGGTTATGATAAAGCGCGTGTCGACGGGGCTTCGACTGTATCCCGTTTGTATGTTCAACTGGACGCCGACGAAGAACTCATACCACGGCACGTCGCCGCTTACACAGCTTATTCAGAATCAGAAATACGTCAACAAGGCGTACGCGCTTTTAATGAAGCATATGATCGACACCGCGTTCTCAAAGGTCGTTTACGATAAGACGAGAATCCCCGAGTGGTCAAACGAGGTCGGAGAGGCTATAGGCGTTGTCGGCGGTGACCTTTCGAGCGTCGCATCGACTATAAGCCCCGGTCAGATGAGCGAGCGCTTCGCTGATATAATCGGTGACGTCGTAATGCACACCAAAAACAGTATGGGTGCGACGGACGTTTCGCTCGGTGATGCCGCTCCCACAAATACATCCGCTATAATCGCGCTTCAAGAGGCGAACTCCGTTTCTCTCGATCCCGTACGCACCGCACTCTACGCGTGCCTTGAGGAGCTTGCGGCGATATGGATCGACTTTATGTGCGCGTACTACGCGGACGGCAGAATGCTGCTTCTTCGCGACGGCAAGGCGTCGGCACTCGACTGCCGTGTGCTTCGCGAGGAGCTTATCTGTGCGAGGGTGGACGTTGGGGCGTCCTCGCGCTACTCAAAGGCGTCGGCGCTCGCCGAGCTTGCAAGACTGCTTGACGGCGGTCACATTACGCTCGCACAGTATCTTGAACGCCTGCCCGACGGTGTTATCCCCGGGCGTGACACGCTTATTGCGGAAATCACGGAGGTAAACGAAGATGAATGAAGAAACTAAAGTAACGGTTGAAGAAACGGTGGTTGAGGCTGCTTTAGAGGTCGAAACGACCGAAGAAACCGCACCCGTGCCCGAAGGTGTCCCCGAAGCCGAAGGTGTCCCTACGCCCGAAGCCGCCCCCACGCCCGAGCAGGTCAACGCCGCAAACGCAGAGCGCTCGACGGGTAAGGTCGTGGACGACGGTATGGGCGCGGCGTTCTTCACCGCCGCAGACGTTCGCGCAATGAGCCGCGAGCAGGTGCGCCGCAATCTGCCGAAGATACTTAAGAGTATGGAAAGCGACAAATTTTAAAAGATAATACAGCGAACTGCCTTGCGGCGGTTCGCTGTTACTATTGACAACGAAAAAATATATGGTATAATATTCCTATACGCCGATTATACTGGAGGTCCTGATGTCAAAAAATATCCGTAAGATTTGCACGGTGACAATTGTGAT
>JAZSJI010000106.1:0-4658 GCA_045534235.1 Candidatus Flemingiibacterium sp.
CTTTTCCTCACGGATTACACCTACGATGAACTGCTCGCCGACTGCGAGTGTGCGTATGCCGCTGACCGCTTCGTTGGTGGTGCGGCACCGCTTCACAAGCTCGATAACGACACGTTCGTGCTCGAACTCTGGCATGGTCCGACCAGTGCGTTCAAGGATATGGCGCTTCAGATAATGCCGCGCCTTCTGTCCGCCGCGCTTAAAAAGACGGGAGAGGAGCGCACCGCATTTATCCTCGTTGCAACGTCGGGCGACACGGGCAAGGCGGCACTTGAGGGCTACCGCGACGTTGACGGCGTTAAGATTATGGTATTCTATCCTGTCGACGGCGTAAGCCGCGTGCAGAAGCTGCAGATGGCAACACAGCTCGGCGAAAACGTCAACGTATGCGCTATCAAGGGCAACTTTGACGACGCGCAGACGGGTGTTAAAAAGATATTCTCCGACACCGAAATGGCGGCGCTTCTTAATGAGAACGGCGTATTCTTCAGCAGCGCGAACTCGATCAACTGGGGTAGACTCGCGCCGCAGATTGTTTACTATGTGTCCGCGTACTGCGACCTTATAAACGCAGGAGAGATAGTTTCGGGCGAGAAGATAGACGTCACCGTTCCCACGGGTAACTTCGGCAACATCTTCGCGGCGTATATCGCAAAGACTATGGGACTTCCGATAAACCGTCTTGTGTGCGCTTCCAATAAAAATAATATCCTTACCGATTTCCTTAAAACGGGCACGTACGACCGCAACAGAAGCTTCTATACCACGATGTCGCCGTCGATGGATATTCTCATTTCCTCGAACCTTGAGCGTCTGCTTTACGTTATGAGCGGAGCAGAGAACACCGCCGCGCTTATGGCGAAGTTAAACAGCGAGGGCTGCTACACCGTTGACGCATCGCTTAAGGCGAAGCTGGACGAGCACTTCACGGGACTCTACTGTGACGAAAACGGCACGGCTGCAGAGATCAAGGCTACCTTCGAGAATGACGGCTACCTTATTGATACGCATACCGCGGTTGCGCTTAACTGTGCAAAACAGTATATGAAAAAGGCGCAGAGCGGCGTCAAGATGGTTGTTGCGTCCACGGCAAGCCCGTATAAGTTTGCTGCAGACGTTTACAAGTCGATTACCGATAAGGCGCCGACCGACGAGCTTGCGGCTCTCGACGAGCTTCGCGCTCTCACGGGTACGGAGATACCATATCCGCTCTGTGGTATCGGCGAGCGCAAGGTACGCTTTGACACCGTAATCGACAAGGAAAATATGCCAAGCGAGGTTTTAAATACGCTCGGTATTAAGGCGTAATTCAAGCATAAAATACAGCGTTACGGCGCGGAAAGGTCAGGAGGCTTAAATGTTATACGTTTTATCAGACACACATTTATCAATAAGTGACAACAAGCCGATGGACGTTTTCGGCGCGCGTTGGACGGGGTATACCGAAAAGCTTCGCACACGCTGGAACCGCGTTGTCACACCCGAGGATACGGTAGTCATCGCGGGCGATATTTCGTGGGCAATGAGTCACACGGGGGCGCTTGAGGACTTGAAATTTCTCGACGCGCTTAACGGTCGTAAAATAATCGGTCGCGGCAATCACGACTATTGGTGGACCTCTCTCACAAAGCTCAACGCGCTTTGCAAGGACAACGGACTTGATAGCATACGCTTTCTTTACAACAATGCGTACGCGGTCGAGGACTTTATAGTGTGCGGCTCGCGCGGTTGGTATATCGACGAAACGAACCGCAAAATGCCGCAGGAGGCGGACTATCAGAAAATAGTCGCGCGCGAGGCGATACGCCTTGAGATAAGCCTTAACGAAGCGGTAAAGCTTCAAGAAACAAAGCTTCAAGAGGACGGCATTATGCGCGAGATACTCGTCTTTTTGCATTTCCCCGCGGATTTTCGCGGATACGTATGCGAGGAGATCGTTGACGTAATGAAGCGCTTTGGCGTGAAGCGGTGCTACTACGGACACATTCACGGCGTGTACGACATACCGCGCAGTGAGGTATCGGACGGCATAAGGCACACTCTGACGTCGGCGGATTTCCTTGATTTTTCGCCATTACCCATACTTGTAGAGGCAGATTTTTAACAAAATTCTGAAAAGTCCTTGACTTTACGGAAAAATATAGTATAATATTATTTAGTAAAATTAAAATGGTCGCAGAATGTGTAAAGAGCAATTTGGATGTTGCCGACACGTGCGGCAATATCAATTTGGAGGAATAAAAACAATGAGCTTAAAGAATGTAAACAAACCCGAAAAGAACGTAGTTGAGATCGAGTTTACCGCCGACAAGGAAACATTTGACGCGGCAGTTGACAAGGCGTTCAAGAAGAACGTAAAGAATATCAATATCCCCGGCTTCCGTAAGGGCAAGGCTCCCCGTCACATCATCGAAAAGATGTACGGCAAGGGCGTGTTCTATGATGAGGCTCTCAACGATATCATCGGTCCTGCATACGAGGACGCTATCAAGGATCAGAACTTTGAGATCGTAAGCCAGCCTGAGTTTGACGTTGTTTCTATCGAGGACGGCGTTACCTTCAAGGCAAAGTTCTACGTAAAGCCTGAGGTTGCTATCGCAGACTACCTCGGTATTCCCGTAACCAAGACTGTCCGCGAGGCTACCGACGCTGACGCTGACGCAGAGATCGAGCAGGTTCGCGCTCGCAACTCCCGTCAGATCGACGTTACTGACCGCGCTGCACAGAACGGTGACCTTACCGTTATCGACTTCGAGCGCTTTGTTGACGGCGTAGCATTCGAGGGCGGCAAGGCTGAAAAGCATCAGCTCACTCTCGGCTCGGGCTCGTTTATCCCCGGCTTTGAGGATCAGATCGTTGGTAAGAACATCGGCGAGGAGTTTGACGTAAACGTAACCTTCCCGACCGAGTATCACGCAGAAAACCTTGCAGGCAAGGAAGCGACCTTCAAGTGCAAGCTCCACGCAATTAAGTTTAACGAGCTTCCCGAGCTTGACGACGAGTTCGCAAAGGACGTTTCCGAGTTTGACACCCTTGCAGAGTATAAGGCAGACGTTAAGGCAAAGATTCAGGAGAGATACAACAAGGCAGCAGACGGCGAGATCGAGGATCAGCTCATCACCGCTCTTATCGAGAAGCTCGACGCTGAAATTCCCCAGCCTATGTTTGACGCTGAAGCAGAGAACTTCGTTCGTGACTTCGATAGCAGACTGCGTATGCAGGGCCTTGACCTTAAGACCTACTTCCAGTACACCGGACTCACCCTCGACGCACTCCGCGAGCAGATGGCTCCCCAGGCAGAGCGTCAGGTTAAGACCAGACTCGCTCTCGAGAAGATCGTAGAGCTCGAGAAGATCGTTCCCACCGAGGAAGAGATAGGCGAAGAGTTCGACCGTATGTCCAAGGCTTATAACATGGAGATCGACAAGATCAAGGAAATGGTTGACGTTAAGATGGTTACCGCTGACGTATCCGTTAAGAAGGCAGTTGAGCTTGTCAAGGAAAAGGCAGTCGTTACCGAAAAGGATTATGAGGAGCCCAAGGCTGAATAATTTCGACTTCAAAGTATAATAATCAACGGGCGGCCTTCGGTCGCCCGTGTGGTTCTTAAATAGGAAAAAACATTTTTCGAGCAAATATTTGCGGAAAGGTATTAATTATGGCACTTGTACCAATGGTCGTGGAGCAGACCGTTCGCGGCGAACGCTCCTACGATATTTATTCCCGTCTTTTAAACGACCGCATCGTATTTTTATCCGATGAGGTCAACGACGCTACGGCATCTCTCGTCGTAGCACAGCTTCTTTTCCTCGAAGCGCAGGATCCCGACAAGGACATCAGCCTCTACATCAACAGTCCCGGCGGCTCTATCTCCGCAGGTATGGCGATCTACGACACTATGAACTTCATCAAGTGCGACGTGTCGACTATCTGTATTGGTATGGCGGCAAGCATGGGCGCGTTCCTTCTTGCGGCAGGCACGAAGGGCAAGCGTTTCGCGCTTCCAAACAGCGAGATCATGATCCATCAGCCGCTTCTCGGCGGTCTTCAGGGACAGGCGTCCGACATCAAGATCCACGCTGACCATATCATCCGTATCCGTGAGAGAATGAACACTATTTTAGCAGAGCGCACCGGTCAGACTGTGAAGCAGATCGAGAAGGATACTAACCGCGACAACTTCCTTACCGCCCATGAGGCGTGCAAGTACGGTCTTATCGACAAGGTAATCGAAAAGAGAGAAAACTAAAGATGTCAAACGAGAACAATTCGGAAAATAAGCTTCATCGCTGCTCGTTCTGCGGCAGAGATGAAACGCAGGTCGCGTATATGATACCCGCTCCGACGGGAGCTATGATATGCGACAACTGCATTGACGCGTGCAATCAGATAATATACGACCACGAGCAGTATATGGCAGAGGACGGAGATGGTGAACTTTCGCTTGCAACTCTTCCGAAGCCTGCTGAGATAAAGGCAATGCTCGACGAGTACGTTATCGGTCAGGACGCGGCAAAAAAGGTGCTGTCCGTTGCAGTTTACAACCACTACAAGCGCATTCTTAACGCGCCGAAGCCGGGTAGACCGGGCAGAAAGAATACGGAAGAAAAGTCGGCTGACGACGTTGAGATACAGAAGAGCAACGTGCTTCTTCTCGG
>JAZSJI010000003.1:0-12639 GCA_045534235.1 Candidatus Flemingiibacterium sp.
TGCCGACGCCTTCGCCGCAAATATAAACGTGCGCGGTGCAAACTCCTCGTTCGGGTGAGGCTTGATGCGGTTAGACATATAAAGTATCTGAAGTACGTTCAGAAGCTGGCGCTTATACTCGTGCAGGCGCTTTATCTGAACGTCAAAGAGTGACGCAGGATCGACGTTTACGCCGTTCTTCTCGGCAATATAAGCGGCAAGTCGACGCTTGTTGTTAAGCTTGATACGTGCGAGATTATCAAGCACAGCCTTGTCGTCCTTGTGGGCGAGAAGCTTTTCGAGATTTGTCGCGTCCTTTAAGAAATCCGCGCCGATAAGCTCCCTAAGATACGATGTCAGCTCGGGATTTGACTGACAGAGCCAGCGGCGGTACGCGATACCGTTTGTGACGTTTATAAAGCGCTCGGGCGTCATACGGTAATAGTCGCTGAAAATGCTGTCCTTGAGTATTTCCGTGTGAAGCTTCGATACGCCGTTTACCATATGACAGCAGGCAAGGCAGAGGTTCGCCATACGCACCTCTCCGTCACCGATGACAGCCATATATTCTATCCTGCCATAGTCGCCCGGATAGAACGCGTTAAGCTTCTCTCTGAAGCGGCGGTCGATCTCCTTGACTATCGAATAAACTCTCGGGAGCTGCTCCTCAAACAACCAAGTGCTCCAGCGCTCAAGCGCCTCGCTCATAACCGTGTGATTAGTATAGGACAGCGTTTTTTCGGCTATCTCCCACGCATCGTCCCAGCTATATCCGTGCTCGTCCATTAAAAGGCGCATCAACTCGGGCACGCAAAGCGCAGGGTGAGTATCGTTTATATGGATAGCAACGAAATCGGCGAGATCGTCAAGCGACTTGTGATGACGCAGATGCTCGGCGAGAATACTCTGAAGAGATGCGGATACGAGCAGATACTGCTGCTTTAAGCGCAGTCTTTTACCCTCGATGTGGTTATCCGCCGGATAAAGCACCTTCGAGATGACCTCTGCCATAGTGTTTTTTTCGAGCGAGCGCACGTATTCGCCGCGCGAGAACGCGCCCATATCGAAGCTCGGAAGCTTCGCACTCCATAAAACGAGCTTGTTTACAGCCTCGCAGTCATAGCCCGAGATGTACATATCGTAAGGCACCGCGGTTACGCTCTGATAATCCGTCTGCGCCACGCGGAACTGTCCGTTATCATACCACTCGCTGACGCGTCCGCCGAATTTCACCTCGTAGCTTTCGTCGTTTCTCGGCACAAGCCAAACTTCACCGCGTTCAAGCCAGTTGTCGGGAAACTCCATCTGCCAGCCGTCGACTATCTTCTGCTTGAATATGCCAAACTCGTAGCGAATGGAAAAGCCCGTTGCGGGAAGATCGTTTCCGGTAAGGCTATCAAGATAGCAGGACGCAAGACGGCCAAGACCGCCGTTTCCAAGTCCCGCGTCGGGATCGAGCGCATAGAGATTTTCTATATCGAAGCCCTCCGATTTAAGGACCTCTCTCATATCCTCCTCAAGCCCTAAATTGTAGAGATTGTTTCGAAGAGATGTGCCGACCAAAAACTCCATCGACATATAGTAGACCTTTTTTCTGTTCTTCGGTCTGTACGAATCCTTGTACTCCTTTCTCTTTTTCGCAAGCTTCTCGCGAAGCCAGGTACACACGACCTTATACGCCTGCTTTTCGGTGGTTTCAGCGATGTTGCAGGAAAAAAGTCTTGTTGAGGTTTCGTTGAGCTTGGTCAGTAATTCTTCGTGTCTGTTCTGCATTGTGCCAGATTCTCCTTTGGGGTACTTTTAAACGTTATATTTTATTTTTTCGTAAAGCTCCATATACTCGTTTGCGGAATTTTTCCACGTAAAGTCCGCACGCATACCGTTGTATATCGCTTTATTCCACGCGTTCTTGTCGCTCGTATATACCGCGAGCGTTCGATTTATTGCGTCGAGCATATCGTCTGCCGTGAAGCTCTGGAAGGTAAAACCGAGCCCCTCTCCCGTTTCGGTACTAAACGGCACGACCGTATCCTTGAGCCCTCCCACCTCGTGAACGACGGGAATGCTTCCGTAGTGCATCGCAAGCAGCTGCGAAAGTCCGCACGGCTCGCTCTTTGAGGGCATAAGATAAATATCGCTCGCCGCGTAAACCTTCGACGCGAGCGATTTGCTAAAGCAAAGATTAAGCGACATTTTATCGGGATGACGCTTTGCCGCCTCGCGAAGCCTTTCCTCATAGTCGGCGTCACCCGTACCGATAATGACAAACTGAACGTCGCTGCTCATTATCTTATCTATAGCGGCACAGATTATGTCAAGTCCCTTGTGACCGACAAGCCTTGAAACGAGTCCTATCATCGGCACGTCGGGCTTTTCGGGAAGTCCGAGCTCGCGCTGGAGTGCAGCCTTGCATACTGCCTTACCCACAGCGAAGGTGTCCGCGGTGTAATTTTGCGGTAGGCTTTCATCGGTTGCGGGATCGTTTGAAACGGTATCAATGCCGTTGACTATTCCCGAAAGCTTGAATGCGTGCTCCTCGATGATCGGCGAAAGTCCGTGTGCAAAATACGGATAACATATCTCTTTTGCGTACGTGCGCGAAACGGTCGTAAGCGCGTCGCAGGTTAAAATCGCGCCCTTAACGAAGTTTATCGAGCCGTTATAGGTGAACGTGCCTTCATAGTGTCCGCCAAGTCCGAGCACATCGCCGAGAAAATACGGATGCGCCCAGCCCTGATATTCGATATTGTGAATGGTAAACACCGTCTTTGTGTCCGCAAACTTATCGCCGTAAAAAGCGTGAAGCAGTGCGGGGATAAGCGCCGTCTGCCAATCGTTGCAATGAATTATATCGGGCGTTTGCTTTAAATAAACGAGCGACTCCAAAATAGCCTTCGAGAAAAATGCAAATCGCTCGCCGTCGTCAAACTCGCCGTATACCTTATCTCTGCCGAAATAGTATTCGTTGTCGATAAAATACACCTGAAGCTTGCGTTTTTTGCTTTTAAGGCGCATTAGTCCAACGTAAGCCTTTCTCCAGGAAAGGTCAGTTTCAAGCTCCGCAACGCGCTCTACGTTAAGCGTCACGTCATTTTTGACGCTTGCGTAGTACGGCACGAAAAGAAGTATCTCATTTCCCTTGTATTCGGAAAGCGCGCACGGAAGTGCACCGGCAACGTCGCCAAGTCCACCAGTTTTTATAAACGGCGCAGCTTCGCTTGCCGCAAAGACGATTTTCATACAGTTTCTCCTTTTTTAACAAAATCATTCTCGCACGTATTGACTTTAAAATTCCGCCGTAAACTTAATGTATACCAAACTCAAGAATAATATTCCTTGCACGCCATTTTAGATAAGGAGACCATTTATGAAACGAACAAGCGGTATACTGCTCCCCGTGTTTTCCCTTCCGGGCGAGTACGGCTGCGGTACGCTCGGCAAAAGCGCATACAACTGGATAGACACCTTACGCTCAGGCGGCTTCTCGTATTGGCAGATACTGCCGCTCGGCATTACCGACGGCTATAATTCGCCCTACACCTCGTGCTCGTCATTTTCCGGAAATCCTTTTTTCATTGATCCTGATTTACTATACGACAAAGGCCTTGTAACAAAAGACGAGCTTGACGGACAGAAGGTGTCCGATCCTTATCTTTGTCAGTTTGACACACTTCGTCAAAAACGGTACACTTTTCTCAAAAAAGCCGCTATGCGTGTTAAGGACAAAGCACCGATCGAGGCATTTATGAAGGATAATCCTCACGTATACCGCACCGCGGAGTTTCTTGCCCTAAAAGAGGCAAACGGCGGCAAAATGTGGCAGGAATGGACTGTAAAAACGCCCGACGCAAACGAGCTTTTCGTGTGGCAGTTCATACAGTATGAGTTTCACCGCGAGTGGAACGAGCTTCACGCGTACGCCTCCAAGCGCGGTATATCCATAATCGGCGACCTTCCGTTTTACGTTTCGCCCGATAGCTATGACGTATACTCGGCACCGGAGCAGTTTATGCTTGACAGGGAGGGCAAACCCACGTGTGTGGCAGGGGTACCACCGGACTATTTCAGCGCGGACGGTCAGCTTTGGGGAAATCCCATATATAACTGGGCTAAAATGAAATCGGACGGGTACGCTTGGTGGAGGGCACGTCTTAAATATATGCTCTCACTATTTGACGGTATACGCATCGACCATTTCCGCGCTATCAGCGCATATTGGAGCATCCCGAACGGCGCAAAAAGCGCGAAGGAAGGTCGTTGGATGCCGGGTCCTTCAAAAGAGCTTATCGACGCCTTCAAAGAGGTCGCAGACGGCAAGCTTATCCTCGCCGAAAACCTCGGTATGATAGATGCGGATACAGAGAAGCTTCTCGAATACAGCACCTACCCCGGCATGGCTGTGTTTCAGTTCGGCTTCGACGGCTCGGCGTCCTCGCCGCACCTTCCTCACAACTACCAAAACAATCTAGTCGCCTATACGGGCACGCACGACAACAACACGCTCCTCGGCTTTTTGTGGGAGCTTGACGAGGGTACGCGTGCGAGTGTGCTCGACTACCTTGGCAATCCTGCAAACGTGCATTCCGCTATAATGCGTACATTGCTAATGAGTGCCGCCGGCACAGTAATATTCCCTATTCAGGATATTTTAGGGTACGGCGCAGACACACGCATAAACACGCCGGGAAAAGCTGACAGCAACTGGCGCTACCGAGTTACCAAACAACAGCTTGATACGATCGACTGGGCGCATTTCGCTCATCTGAACAAAATATATTCAAGATAATCGCAAAAAGCCGCGGATACACTCCGCGGCTTCTCTCTATGTGCTCTCACCAGCTGTTGCCCACTCGCATAATACTGTATAGGGGAGGTGAAAAACAAATGGCTTTATTTTGCTGTGAAAACAGATGCTCCTGCACCATTGCAGGATTTATTGCAAGCATCATAATCGGTATAATAGCGGCAGTTCTCCGTTTTACTGCGGTTATAAGCGTAACTCCGGCATTCCTGTGGGTAGTATTCGGCATCGCAATCGTATACCTCGGGCTCACGCTCGTCGGCTTACCTCACACTCGTACTGAATGCAGCTCCCGTAAGTGTATCTGCGCGGCGCTGTCGGCGCTTATAGCAGGTATACTCGGCACAGTACTGCTCTCGGTAGTGCTCCTCACGATTGAGTTTGCGGCAACGAGCGTTCTTGGCGCTATTCTTGTCGGCGCGCTCTTATTCTCGTTCTCCTTAACTGTAACGAGTACCGCGTGCCTCGTAAAAGGCTACGCCGGCTGCAAGGAATAATTTTATGGAAAAAGACGCCTTCACGGGCGTCTTTTCTATATTCATCTTGCCAATACTACCGACATAATAACCGTCAGCACAAGTAAAAACGCGAAGTTTATCGCGAGGAACAGGAGAATGTACGATTTCGTTCTCGCGGGATAGTTTTTGGTAAACTCACGGAAGGTGATAAGGCTCGCGAGCGAGGCAATAAGCGTTCCGACACCTCCGATGTTTACGCCTATAAGCAGTTCCCTATAGTTCTCCGTAAACTGAGAGAGAAGTATCGCCGAGGGAACGTTCGAAATAAACTGACACGACAGCACCGAGGTAATAAACGTGTTCTTTTGCAGAAGTCCCGACACGAAGTCGCGCACAACCTCGATACGCGCCATATTACCCGAGAATACAAAGAATGCCACAAACGTGAGAAGCAGCGGATAGTCCACCATTTTAAGTGCCTTGCGGTCGACAAAGAGCATAACGACGGGTATTACGATAAGTCCGAAAAGATACGGAATACCGCGAAAAACTATCGCTATGGCGAGCACGAAAAGCAGCGCCAAAATAACAGTTTTACCCTTTGGTAGGGGCGGTGTGTCGTCTGCGGGTATCTGCACCTTCACGGGCTTTACAAAAAGGCAGCACAGCGTGATTATCACTATCGAGATAATAAACGGCAATGCCATTATCGCCATAAACTCGCCCGTCGGTATGTTGAATTTACTGTAAAGATAAAGGTTTTGCGGATTGCCGAACGGCGTCAGCATACCGCCAAGGTTCGCGGCTATATTCTGTAGAATAAACGTCAGCGCGGTATATTTCTGATTGCCCGTAACGCCGAGTACGAAATATCCGAGCGGTAGGAACGTAAGAAGCGCCATATCGTTGGCAATTAGCATTGAGCCGATAAAGGTTATGTAAACGACAGCGATAACGCATACGCGAAGGTTACCGAAGCGGCGTACTACCTCGCGCGCGAGAATATAGAAAAAGTTGATGTTCTTAAGTCCGCACACCACCGCGAGCACGCAAAAAAGACAGGTGAGCGTCTTGAAATCAAAGTATCCGAGATACTCTGTATCCGGCGGCACGACAAACATAGTCGCCACCGCCGCCACAAGCGCGATAACGAACACCGCGTTCTTTTTTATAAACGCGACTATCGGATTTTTGCTCTCTGCCGCACCGTGTGCGCCGCCAACGCGTGTAAAGCCAAAAAATTTCATAAAGTCTTACCTTTAAATTCCGTTTTTACGGGCGACTGTACGAAGGTACGTCGCCCGTAGGTTTATTTTTGATTTAGCAGCCGTATTACGGCGTCGCGGTCATCGCTCGCCTTGATACGAAACTCATCAACGACGCAAGTCAGTCGCTCGCGTACAGCCGCCGCATCGGCAATAAGTGCTTCTGTCGCAGAAAGAAGCTCACCGTCACCGAGAGAGCGGATATCGAGCATTCGGTCGCGCTGTCCGATATATTCAAGGAACGCATCAATCTTCGGGTCATAGGATATGCCAAGCATCGGCACAGCCATAGCCGCGGCAAATATGAGCATATGAAGCCTCGTTCCGATAACGAATTCGGACTGCTTCATCAGCGCACAAAGCTCGGGCGCCGTAAGCCCCTCAAGTACCATTCCGCATCCTACCGCCGTGCAAAGCTTTTTCGTGATGGCCGTATCGTAGTTCGGGTACATCGGAACGAATATCGGGGTTAGGGAATGCTTTTGAGCGAGCGTTCTTACGTCATCTGCCATAACAGTGAGCGTGTCGCGCCCCGTTTTGGCTCCGTCAAAGGTGTTACCGTCCTTGACTGACATAATAAAGTATTTGCCCTTAATACCCTCTCGTACCTTGATATAGTCAAGCCACAAGTCGGGCGAGATCTCGATCAAAAACGCGGGATCGGCGCTCACTCGCATATCACGCTCCACGCCTATCTCTTTTGCAAGTGCAAGAGAAGAGCTTTCGCGAAGGCTAACGTAATCCGCCTCTGTGATAGCACGCGCGGCGTGTCTTCGGCTGATACCTGCGCTTAGCGGTCCAAGACCGTTTGCGTAGATCATAATTTTAAGTCCAAGACGCTTCGCCATATGGATTATGCACGCGTAGTAAAGTGAGCTTCTTCTGCTCGTTCCGTCCTGCAAAAGACTTCCGCCGCCAGAGATAAGAAGCCTCGCGTGCTTCATCTCGCGCCATATGCGAAATACGTTAAAGCGATTTATCGTGCGCACTTTGCAGATGCGCGCGATCTGCTTTGTCTTTCTCGCAAGCACCGTTACTCGCGCGTCGGGAAGACGCTCTCGAATACCGTCAACTATCGAAACGAGAAGTGAATCGTCGCCGATATTGTCGAAGCCGTAGTATCCGCTGATAATGACGTCGCCGTGCCTGTAGTTTCTCTTTGAAGTAAATTTACCGTAAAGTGCCTCGTGGTCATCCGCCATTTTTGAAACAGAATAATTCTCAAGTATCTCCTCGCGGCAGAGCTTGCCGAGTGCGGCGCGCTCCTTGGAAGACATTTTATAAATATAGCGTATGTCATTTGCTATATCTTCTGCAGAAGGAAGCTTCTGTGCACGGAAGGTATAGTTCGTAAGTCTTGCAATGGATTTGACATCATCACGGAAAATTCCGCCGTAGCCCTGCGCGCCTGCAAATACAGTCGGCTTCTCCTCGCTCATCGCCTCAAGCGCAGCACGTGATACACCGACGAACATATCGGCACACGCGATGATCTCGGGAATATCCGTGCGCGAGGGAACGACCTTAATGCATTTGCGCCCAAGCTGTGAGTTTACCTCACCGGCGCATTTTTCAAGCTTATCAAACGCATTTCCGCCGCCTACCAAAAGCACCTCAAGTTCGGGGATCTCATTAGCAAGCATCTTCGCGGCATTACAAAGCTCGATACACGGCTGCAGCGTTTCGGCGTCAACACGCCCAACGCTCACCACGCGAAACGCGCCTTCTTCAAGACCGAACTCGCGTACAATATGCGTACCGTCAACGCTCGGAGAAAACCGATTCGTATCGATACCGTTAACCGTCAGCGTTATATTGTCCGACGGAACGCGGTAGTTGTTTTTGAGATATTCCTTTATGTCACAGCTGACGGCGAAGGTGTGCTCGCCCCAGTCGGATACAAGCGTCAAAAAGGGCGTAGTTCTGAACATACTGTGAGCTGTAGTAACAAAACGGAAGTCCATACGGCGCGCGAGCATACCGCAAACGAATGCGGGAATACGCGAATGTGCGTGAACTATATCAAAGCGTTCTCGCTCTATAAGCTTCTTTAATCTGAAGTAGCTTTTCACGAGTGATGCGGGATTTTTTCTGTGAAGTGGGATACTAACGTGCTTAACGCCCGAGTTCTCAAGATGATCTACGAAAACTCCGCCAAAGGATGCAACCGTGACGTTGTGTCCGCGTGCCGCAAGCGCGCGTGAGAGCTCAACGACGTGCGTTTCCGCGCCGCCGACAGTCATCCACATATGCGTAAGAAGTATCTTCATAGCTGTCACAGTGCTCCTTTCCAAAACAAGTAATGCCAAAAGCATCCCATAGTATTGTATCACACAAATTTAAATTAGTCAATCATAGTTTCAAAAAAACAGATACACTCGACAAAAAGCGGCGTTATTTTTGCGCTTACTCGGATATAATTATGGAAAAACGCAACCATACGGGAGATAATTATGTCAAACAAATTCACCGCAAAAGCAACGAGTGTACTAAACAGGTCGCTTCATCTCGCCGCACAGCTCGGTCACACGTATATCGGAAGCGAGCATATGCTGCTCGCACTATGCTCCGAAACAGACAGCACCGCCGCAAAGCTACTTGACAATAAGGGCATCGGTTCAGAAGGCGTACGTGCGGCGATAATCGAGCGCATCGGTACGGGCGAGCCTACAAACATTACGCCAAGCGACCTGACCCCGCGCGCAAAGCATATCATCGAAACGAGCGCGCAGCATTCCGCGCGTTACGGCGGCGGTTATATCGGTACGGAGCACATTTTACTTGCGCTTTGCGACGAGCCCGGCTGCTGTGGCATCGGTATACTCGCCTCGCTCGGGGTAGTTCCCGACGAGCTCGCCACGGACGTTGAAGCCTTTCTTGAGGACGTTTCGGGAGAGGATAACACGAAAAAGAAGAAAAAGCGTACCGCACTTCGGGACTGCCCCACCCTGTCGCAGTACGGACGTGATCTTACCGCCTCTGCACGCCTCGACAAGCTCGATCCGATAGTCGGACGCGAGGAGGAAACGCAGCGAGTTATTGCTATACTTTCAAGGCGCACAAAAAACAACCCCTGTCTTATCGGCGAGCCTGGCGTCGGAAAAACGGCAGTCGTTGAGGGGCTTGCAAGACGTATAGTCGAGGGGCGCGTTCCAAGCACTCTTGAGGGCAAAATAATCGTAACGCTTGACCTCGCTTCAATGATTGCAGGCGCGAAGTACCGCGGTGAGTTCGAAGAGCGTATGAAGGCGGTAATGCGCGAGGTCGCGCAAAACCCGTCTGTGATACTCTTTATAGACGAGATACACACGCTCGTCGGTGCAGGTGCGGCAGAGGGCGCGGTAGATGCGGCAAACATATTAAAGCCTGCACTTGCACGCGGTGAGCTTCAGATTATCGGCGCGACTACTGTAGCGGAATATCGCGCGCATATCGAAAAGGATGCGGCGCTTGAACGCCGCTTCGGTGCAGTTATTGTCGGCGAGCCGAGCGAGGAGGAGAGCGTTCGCATACTCCTCGGGCTTCGTGACAAATATGAGTCACACCACGGTGTTAAAATAACGGACGAGGCTATACGTGCGGCTGTACGATTATCCGTACGCTATATCGGCGAACGGTATCTGCCCGACAAGGCTATTGACCTTATAGACGAGGCGGCATCGCGTATCCGTATTTCTGCCCTGTCGCGTCCGCTCGGCCTTACAGAGGCAGAGGAGCAGATACGCGCAGTCCGTGCCGACAAGGAGGAAGCGATAAAGTCGCAGGATTTCGAAAAAGCCGCGCTTCTTCGCGACCGCGAAAGGACACTTTGCGACGACTACGAGTTAAAGAGAGCTGAATGGGAAAAAAGCAGCGTTGAGACCGCTCTTTGTGTAAGTGCCGAGGAGGTTGCGGAGGTAGTAACGGCACAGACGGGTATTCCCGTAAATCGCCTTGAAAGCGAGGAAGGCGAGCGACTTTTACACCTTTCCGACATACTGAAGTCGCGTATCATCGGTCAGGACGAAGCCGTTGAAGCTGTTTCGCGTGCGCTCCGACGCGGTCGCGTCGGGCTTGGCGAGGCACGGCGTCCTATCGGATCTTTTATATTTCTCGGACCGACAGGAGTCGGCAAGACCGAGCTTTCGCGCACGCTCGCCGACGTAATGTTCGGCGACAAAAACGCACTGATACGCATTGACATGTCCGAATATATGGATAGGCACTCCACCTCGAAGCTTATCGGCTCACCTCCCGGCTACGTCGGCTACGGAGAGGGTGGTCAGCTCACGGAAAAGATACGCCGCAAGCCCTACTCTGTGGTGCTCTTTGATGAAATAGAAAAAGCGCACCCTGACGTATTCAACCTGCTCTTGCAGATACTTGAGGACGGAATGCTCACAGATGCCGAAGGCCGGCGCGTAAGCTTTGCCAACTGCGTTATAATAATGACCTCAAACGTCGGCGCGTCAACCCTTACCGAACGCCGCGGCACGCTCGGCTTTACGGGAAGCCTTAAATATAGCCGTGACGGCGAAGTGCTTGCGAGCCTCCGTAATACGTTTCGCCCCGAGTTCCTCAATCGCGTCGACGAGATAATAATCTTTAACAAGATTTGCGAAGAGGATACGCGTCGCATAGCCGAAATAATGCTATCTCAGGTAAGCACCCGTGCAGCAGCACTGGGCGTTGAATTATCCTTTTCGCCGGAAGTGGTAGATATGATCACACGCGAGGGGTACGACGAAATATACGGTGCACGTCCGCTTCGCCGCACAATATCAAAGCGCATCGAGGATACACTCGCCTCGGCAATTCTCGAGGGGCGCGTTATGGCAGGAATGAGCGTGCGCGCTCAAATTGAAAAAAACGGAGAGGTCATATTCGAAAGTACAGACAGGCATTCTCAAAAAGAGCCTTGACACGGTTTGGTTTTATATGGTATAATCGGAGTGTAGAAAACTATATAAGTAGAGGTAACAAAAATGCTTGAAGTAGGTTTAAAATATACCAAATCCGAAACCGTAAACGAAAACAATACCGCAGCGAAGGTAGGCAGCGGACTTCTTCCCGTATACGCAACGCCTGCGATGATCGCACTTCTTGAGGGTACGTGTGCCGAGGCTGTCGCTCCGCTTCTTGAAGCGGGTATGACCACAGTAGGCACGAAGCTCGACGTGGAGCACGTCGCCGCAACTCCTATCGGAATGGATGTTACGTGCGAGTGTGAGCTTGTAGAGATAGACCGCCGCAGACTTGTTTTCAAGGTTGAGATCTCTGACAAAGCGGGACTTATCGGAAAAGGCACACACGAGCGTTTTATCGTAGACTCGGAAAAGTTTATGGCAAAGGTCACATTAAAGCTCGAGGCTTAACAAATATTTAAACCGGTGCTCATAATTGTTTTAATATTGATGCAGATAAATTCACACTAATGCGGTATAATTACCGTATACAAACCGTTTCGGAGGTGCATTATGGGTTTCAAAGAAATGATCGGTGACGTTGCCACCACCGCCGGCACTCTCGCAAGAAGTGCTGCTAAACGTGCAGGCGAGGTCGCAGAATCCACCAAGCTCAACATTACGTTAAAATCCGAGCAGCATAAGCTCGAGGGTATGTTCACCACACTCGGCAAGCTTTTCTACGAGCAGGCAAAGGGCACGGACGTACGTGCGCAGATCGTAGCGCAGATCATGGAGATCAACGAGCAAAAGCAGATTATAGATGACCTTCGCACGGTGCTCGTTGAAGCAGGCGGCAAGGTGATATGCTCCTCCTGCGGCAAGGGTATCAACATTGATGACGTGTATTGCCCTATTTGCGGCAAAAAGCAGGAGCCTAAATTAATGTTCAGCGATTTTGATTCAAGCGACACCGATTCCGAATCGTCTGGCGTGGCTGACACCGAATAACTTTAAAAAGGTATAAAAACACGCATTTCCCCACGGCAAAATCCGTGGGGAAATATTTTTTAGATTTTTTGAAAAAACTATTGACAAACCGAATTGGTTATGATATAATATCATTCGTGATGAAGACAAGGCCGGGTAGTTCAGCTGGTTAGAACGCTAGCCTGTCACGCTAGAGGTCGTGGGTTCGAACCCCATCTCGGTCGCCATCACGCTGCTATGGCTCAGTCGGTAGAGCGCATCCT
>JAZSJI010000016.1:0-3827 GCA_045534235.1 Candidatus Flemingiibacterium sp.
GTCCGCGTTATTGCCTGAAACCTCGTACTCGACGTACTTGGGAACGGGTACCTTCGTCGTACCCGACTCGTCTGCGGGCACAAAGTAGATCTCCCACGAGTTACCCTCGTCGTCGGTTAGAGCGAGATGTCTGTCGAACAAACCAAAGGTACGCAAAAGCTCGATATACTCCTCGTAGCAGAGGTTTTCCTTGACCATATAGTAAGCGTGCGGCTTGCCGACGTAGCGGTAATGCCAGCTCTCGTAAGCAACTCCCGTGATGTCGACCTTATCCGCGGGATAACGCTGAACAAAGCCGTATTTGTAGCTGTTCGCACGAAGCCATTCGGGATACTCGGGCTTGTCGTCAAAGGTGTAGGATTCGCCGTTGTCGGTATAGATCGTGAAATCCACCGCAAGTCCCGTATGATGCTCGCTGTGCCCCGGCAGTCCAACGTACTGCTCAACGTACTCGGGTCCCTTGGTTGACATATAATAGTCGTATATATCCTGCTGATCCTTAAGCGTGCGATAGGACGAATTTACAAGCACGTCGCCCGAGCCCATATGAGCCGCAATAGCGTCCATCATCTTATCGCACCAGCTCATTGCCAATACGTCAAACTGATGGTCCGTGCCGCTGAGCTTATATGAGCTGCTCTTGTTGCCGTAAAATTTCTGAAGCGTAAAGCCGCCGTCGAAATTATACTCATAGTCGCCGTTTATGAGTATCTGATAGCCGCGGTGCACGTCAGCCTCAGTCTTTATTATGTACTCGTATTTCGGATCGAGCTGTGTTTCGGGCGGAGTGGTGACGATAGGCTCGGTGGTATCCGACACACCCGCGCCCTCGCTGTCCGCAAGCTCGCCAACTATCGGCGTCGTGTCGCCGACGGGCGTTGTATCGCCGCCAAAGCCGATGCTTCCGTTTGCGCATCTCGCCGCGAATATTATCACCGAAATAAGCAGCATAACGAGTATTGCCGCCACAAGCACGACGAATCCCGCCGCGCGTTCGGTCTGCTGTCTTGATTTGTGTCTTACGGGCGGATATGGGTTACCCGCGGGCGGCACGGCACGGTACTGATACTGTCCGTTTGGCTGCGGTACTGCGCGGTACGGCTGCTGCGTGGTACGCGGCATCTGCCCCGTTTGATGCATCTGTCCGCCTTGATACGGTCTTTCGCCCTGACGCGCCCCGCCGTTTTGATACGGCGGCACGTTTCGACCGGGCTGTGCACCTCTTGGCGGTACGTTATTCTGTCCGCCACGATATGGCGGACGGTTATTCTGACTGTTGTTCATATATTCTCTCCAAATATTACTTATATCCGAGAAAAATGGGGAACACCGAGCGGCGTTCCCCATAAAAGGTTTAATTAGTTGGCGTCCTTAATGGAGAAGTCCATTCTGCCCTTCTTGTCAAGGCCAAGATACTTAACCTTTACCTTATCGCCAAGCTTAAGAACGTCCTCGACCTTGTCGATGCGCTCCCCACAAATCTTGGAGATGTGTACGAGGCCTTCCTTGCCGGGAGCGTACTCAACGAACGCGCCGAACTCCTTGATGCCGGTAACGGTGCCCTCGTAAACTGCGCCAACCTCGGGCTCGAATACGATAGCGTCGATCATAGACTTTGCGATAGCCGCGCTGTCGCTGTTGATAGCCGCGATGGTGATAGTACCGTCGTCGTTTATATCAACCTTCGCGCCGCTGTCTGCACAGATCTTCTGAATTACGGAGCCGCCCTTACCGATAACCTCACGGATCTTGTCGGGATCGATCTTGAAGGAGGTCATCTTGGGTGCGTACTTCGAAACCTCTGCACGAGGTGCTTCGATAGCCTTGAGAATTACCTCGTCGATGATGTAGTCGCGGCCCTTGTGGGTAACTGCGAATGCTTCGGCGATGATCTCGGGGGTAAGACCGTCGATCTTGAGGTCCATCTGAATGGAGGTGATACCCTTCTTCGTACCTGCTACCTTGAAGTCCATATCGCCGTAGAAGTCCTCGAGGCCCTGAATGTCGATCATAGTGGTCCAAGTGCCGTCCTCAGCGGTGATAAGACCGCAGGAGATACCTGCAACGGGAGCCTTGATCGGCACACCTGCGTCCATAAGTGCGAGCGTAGAGCCGCATACGGAGCCCTGCGAGGTGGAACCGTTAGAGGATACTACCTCGGAAACAAGGCGGATAGCGTAGGGGAACTCCTCAACGCTCGGGAGCACGGGAATGAGCGAACGCTCTGCGAGCGCGCCGTGACCGATCTCACGTCTGCCTGCACCGCGGGAAGCCTTTGCTTCACCGGTGGAGTAGCCGGGCATATTGTAGTGGTGCATATATCTCTTCTCGGTTTCCTCGTCGATACCGTCAAGCATCTGGGAGTCAGAGAGAGTGCCGAGGGTTGCAACGGTGAGAACCTGAGTCTGACCGCGGGTGAAAAGTCCCGAGCCGTGAGTTCTGGGGAGAATGCCTACCTCGGAAGCGAGGGGACGGATCTGATCCATGCGGCGACCGTCAACGCGCTTGTGGTCCTCAAGCAGCCAACGGCGAACGATCTTCTTCTGGATCTTGTAGATAAGCTCGGGATACTGAACGTCAAGCTCGGGATATTCCTCGCCGAACTTCTCCATGATAGCATCCTGAATGGGGTTCATTCTTGCGTCGCGTACGTTCTTGTCGTCGGTGTCGAGAGCGAACATTACGTCCTTCTCGCAGAACGCGAAGATCTTGTCGAACATATCGTGATCAAGCTCGCCGGATTCGTACTCGAACTTGGGCTTGCCGATCTCTGCAACGATAGAGTTGATGAAAACGATGAGCTTCTTGATCTCTTCATGTGCGAGCATAATAGCGTCGTACATATCGGAGTCGGATACCTCGTTAGCACCCGCCTCGATCATAACGACCTTCTTTTCAGAAGCCGCAACGGTAAGCTGGAGATCGGATACCTTTCTCTGCTCAAGCGTGGGGTTGATAACGGGCTTGCCGTCAACCATACCGATGAATGCGCCGCCGATAGGGCCGTTCCACGGAATATCCGAAATGGAGAGGGCGATAGAAGCACCGATCATAGCGGTGATTTCAGGCGAGCAGTCGGGATCAACGCTCATTACGGTGAGTGAAAGGTTTACGTCGTTACGAAGGTCCTTCGGGAAGAGAGGACGTACGGGACGGTCGATAACGCGGGAGGTAAGGATAGCCTTTTCAGAGGGCTTTCCTTCACGCTTTAAGTAACCGCCGGGGATCTTACCTACTGCATACATCTTCTCCTCGAAGTCAACCGAGAGAGGAAGGAAGTCGATACCGTCACGGGGCTTTGCGGATGCGGTAGCACAGCAAAGAAGCACGGTGTCGCCGTAGCGAACGAGGCAAGAGCCGTTTGCAAGTCCTGCGAGCTTACCTGTCTCGACAACGAGCGGTCTGCCTGCGAACTCATAGTTAAACACTTTGTAATTCTCGAACATTTTGTTTTCTCCTTTGTTTTTAGTTGTGGTTTGGGAGATACTCATTGGTTGTGCACTTAGCGGCGGGTCCGAAACGCATCGGGCACATCGCTAAATGCAGAGCCGTAAAATATCCCCATATAAAATTTTTACCCAACCCGCTGTGCAAAGCACGGCGAGAAGGGTCATTTCCGCTTTGCGGCGGCAAAGCCGCCGCAAAAACGGAGTGAAGTCTTATTTGCGCAGACCGAGCTTTTCGATGGTAGCTCTGTAACGCGCGATGTCCTTCTTCTGGAGGTAGTCGAGAAGGTTTCTTCTCTGACCAACCATCTTGAGAAGACCTCTGTGGCTGTGATGGTCCTTAGGATTGTTCTTGAGATGAGCGTTGAGGGAGTTGATACG
>JAZSJI010000188.1:0-6261 GCA_045534235.1 Candidatus Flemingiibacterium sp.
GAAACGTATTTTGCAACTCAAGTATAGCACAGAAAATTTTTATTGTCAAGTTTTTTATTTTGCGGAACTTTTTTATTTTTCGCGCGTCTAAAAAGAATCAACCAACGGAGGTATTTACTATGAAGCTGTATCAGTTATTATCCGTCATACAAGGGTGCGGACGCAATCTCTCACTGTGCGCCTGCGCCAATTCCGGACGCGGTAATGACCTTCCCGATGATGACACCGTGGAGCTCGGCGACACAACAGACACGCCCGACACCGCAGACACCTCTACAACGGGATTTAAAATACTCAACGATCCCGCTATCCCGTCCGAGGAGGATATAATGCGCGTCTTCGGGCACGCAAGCTCGATATGGAATCAGATAGACATCGAATCGCTCGATGCCATCGGCGGCACCGAGGGAGTAATCCTCGACGTTACAGATAGCTCAAACGGAGTAACATACCCAATGCAATACTACCCCGTGCGCGACTATGAAACCAAGGCAGACCTCGAAGCACGTTTTCGCGAGTGCTTCTCGAAGAGCCTGACCGCGCATAAGCTTGAGCATATGTTCGAGTTTCAGTACTGCGAGATAGACGGACGCTTGTACGTTTCCCCGGGCTCGCGCGGCACGGACGCAGACGCGGATGTTTCGCACGTCGAATATGAGGTTGTCAACAACACCACCGTAAAGGTCACTCGTTTTATCAATGTTAGACGTTTAGCAATTACGGAAGACTACGCAGAGATGTTCTACCTCGACGGCGTGTACGCGCAGGAGATGATGCTCATATACGAGGACGGACGTTGGGTGTTCGACAATTTCTACGTATGGGATAACGTATGGGGCGACGGATACGTCATCATCTACGACTATGCACCCGACCTCGCCGCTGCGTTTTTGAAGGCAGAGGAGCTCGCGGCGCATTTCACCGGTCACGCGTCCGCCTACCTCGGCGACGGCGACTCCTTTGAGGTCACCGATGAAAACGGTCAGACACAGCAGTACGATCACTACGGTCTTACAAACTCACTCTCCGAGCTTCGTTCGCTTTTAGAGGAGGTGTTCACGCCAGAACTTGCCGATAAATTTATGAACACGAAAGTGTCTGGTTTACCGCTCTTCACCGAGCGTGACGGCAAGCTCTATAAGTTCGGCGGCTACGTGGGGCTTTACTCCTACGACGATGTTCACCACGAAATAATCGGTTACACCGAGGGCGTTGGAGAAATCGACATCACCGTGCATTTACGCAAAAACTTCGACGGGGACACCGTATACGCAAATCAAACGTACACCGCCGTTCTCGGCGAGGATGGCAAGTACCGCTTCGACGGCGACTTCACGCTCCCGATACAGATTGCAAGCAATATGGCAATGAGCACGCCCGACACCGACGATACAGTCGATACCGGTGCGCTCGACGCTACCGATACACCAAAGCCCACCGAGCCTGCGTTTGAGCTGCTGACCGATTCCGCGATACCTTCCGAGGAAGATATAATGCTCGCTTTGGGGCACGCTCAAAGAATATGGAGCAGCTTCGGAACACTTCCCGCTGTATACGACGAAGAAAATACGATACAGCACGACGGATACACATATTTCCCCGTCTTAGATTATGAAACGAAAGCAGACCTTGAAGCGCGTTTTCGCGAATCCCTCTCAAAAGAGGCAACCGAGCGCAAGCTTGAATCTATGTTTGAGCTTCTTTACCGCGAATTCGACGGACGCTTATACGTTATCCCTGCCGACAGAGGTTCAGACATCAGAGCAGGTATGGAAAACATCGAATATGAGGTAATTGATGACACGACCGTAAAAGTGACGCGTCTTATTGAAGTAAATGACACTGCGCGCATTGATGGAGGCACAGCTGTCTGGTATCTTGCAGGAGTAAATCCGCAGGAAATGATGCTCATATATGAGGACGGACGTTGGGTATTCGACAACTTCTTTGACGTGGATGACTTATCGGCGTATGACAACGGCGAAGGAGTATATTACGAGCACGCCGAGGAAATAGCAAAAACATTCATCGTGGCAGAAGAATTGGCGGCTCATTTCACCTGTAACGCACAGGCATTTCTCTATGAAGAAACCGGCGGAATCAAAGACGAAAACGATATAAATGAGTGGTATTGGAGCTATGGTCTTGCAACCTCGCTCGAAGGGCTCCGCGATCTGCTTCTTGATGTATTCACCGAAGAAGTCGCCGATAAATTTATGAGCACAGAGGTTTTTATGAGCACAGAGGTTTCGGGAATTCCGCTCTTTATCGAACGTGACGGCAAACTTTGTAAATATAGTCCCTTAGGCGGGTATCTCTATGATGCAGTATATCGCCACATCACGGGATATACCGACAACGGCGACGGCACTGTGAGTATAACCGTCAGCATAAGTGGGACTCTCGCCGATAAAAAAATATCCGAAAATCAAACCTACACCGCCGTTCGCGGCGAGGACGGCAAATACCGCTTCGACGGCGACTTCACGCTCCCGATAGAGATTGCCGAGAATATGGTGTCAAACGGTTAAAATATTCCAAAACCACTATAAATTGAGCTCATATCACCTTGACAAAAAATGCCCCGTGGTGTATAATACTTACGTAAAGTAAGTATTCGCCGCGGGGCGTATTATTTTAAGGGGGATAGTGCGATGTTCAAATCCGTATTTACGAAATACATAACCGCGTTCACGCTTATAATCGCGGTATGCTTTCTCATTCTTACCGCTATCCTCTGCACTATGGTCGGCGGCTGGTCCTCCGATATTAAATCGGATATGGTAGATCGAAGCGCCGACATAGTGTCGCAAAGCACGCAGGAGTCTTTTCTGACGAGCAATCTGACTGATTTCAATCAGTTCGTGTACTATAACCGAGTTCAGTTTACACAGCTTCTCACCGCGCTGTCAGATTACAGTGACGACATACACATATTCATTCTCGATTCACACGGCTCCCCTCTCGCTCACGATGATGGCGTAGAGCTTGGATATATAAACGCCAACGTCCCCGAAAACGTTATGGCGGAGATAGGTCGTATCGGCGCACAGCGCATCATCGGACGCATCGACGGCGTGTTCGCGGAGGATCATATCTCGTTTATCTGCCCCATATACGATAACAAGGGCGAGCTTGCGGGCGGTGTTCTTGCCTGCTCGGCATCCGGACAGATCTCCGCGCTTATAGAAACTATGGTAAAGACCATCGTTCTGTCCTGCCTTTGGATAATGCTCGCGGCTCTCGTTGCCGTGTACTTTATATCCGAGAAGATAATTGATCCGCTAAAGCAGATGTCGAGGGCGGCAAAATCGTTCGCGGCAGGTAAATTTGACGTACGCGTGCCCGTCAAGGGGCGCGACGAGGTTGCAGAGCTTGCAACGGCGTTCAACAATATGGCGGCATCTATGGCAAAGCTCGAGGATATGCGCCGTACGTTTTTGTCCAGCGTATCACACGATCTGCGCACACCTATGACGACAATTTCCGGCTTTATCGACGGCATTCTCGATGGTACTATTTCGCCCGAAAAGCACGAATACTATCTCGATATAATCCGCACCGAGGTTCGCAGACTCGCGCGCCTTGTGGCAAGCCTTCTCGACATTACGCGTATACAGGCAGGCGAGCGTAAATTCAACAAGACCGCGTTTGACGTATGCGAAATGGCAAGACTTATTCTCATCTCCTTCGAGCAGAAGATAGACGAAAAGCATCTCGACGTCGAGTTTGACACGAAGCGCGACAAAATGGTCGTCTACGCCGACCGCGACGCTATTTATCAGATACTTTACAACATCTGCGACAACGCGGTAAAATTCTCGCGAGAGGGCGGCAAATACAGAATAAGCATTCTTGAACGTGAGAAGAAGGTGTACGTTTCCGTGTTCAACGAGGGTACGGGTATTCCCGCAGACGAGCTTCCGTTCGTGTTCGAGCGTTTCTACAAGAGCGACAAGAGCCGCGGCCTTGATAAGACCGGCGTCGGACTTGGCCTTTATATCGCCAAGACGATAATCGACGCGCACGAGGAGGAGATCTGGGTGAAGAGCGTACACGGCGAGAACTGCGAGTTCGTGTTCACCCTTCCCTATACTCCCGAGGTAACTATCAAGGACTAAAAAAGCTGAGTAAATTCGCCAATTATGGCAATAATAAATCACGAAAATATTTTTTAGGAGGATAAAACCATGAATCTCAAAGGCACAAAGACAGAAGCAAATCTCGCCGCCGCATTTGCAGGCGAGTCCCAGGCACGCAATAAGTACACCTACTATGCGTCCAAGGCAAAGAAGGACGGCTACGAGCAGATCGCACAGCTCTTCCTCGAAACCGCTGAAAACGAGAAGGAGCACGCAAAGCTTTGGTTTAAGCTTCTCAATGACGGCATCGGCACTACTGCTGAAAACTTAAAGGACGCGGCAGAGGGCGAAAACTACGAGTGGACCGATATGTACGCGCAGATGGCAAAGGACGCACGCGAGGAAGGCTTTGACCACATCGCCAACCTTTTCGAGGGCGTTGCGGCTATCGAAAAAACTCACGAAGAGCGTTACCGCAAGCTTCTCGCTAATGTTGAGGGCGGACTCGTATTCTCCCGCGACGGCGATATGATTTGGGAGTGCGGCAACTGCGGTCATATCCATATCGGCAAGGCAGCCCCCGAGGTTTGCCCCGTTTGCGCTCATCCCAAGGCATACTTCAAGATCAAGGCACAGAATTATTGATAGGCTCATAAAGAGAAAGCACTTGCGGCAAGCCGCAAGTGCTTTTTTTGCTTATATAAGTCCAAGTCGTACGAACGCGTTGTAGATACCGTCCTCGTCGATGTGATCTGTGATCATATCCGCGACCGACTTTGCGCTTTCGTCAGCGTTGCCCATCGCAACGCCGATGCCTGCCGTCTTGAGCATAGTAGCGTCGTTTCCGCCGTCGCCGAACGCGATCGAATCGCGTATGTCCGCGCCAACGTAATCCATCAAAAGGCGCACAGCACTTCCCTTGCTTACCTCGGCAAGCGTGATCTCTCCCCACGTTGGCGGCATATTGTTAAAGCTGAACGGGTCCACGTTGAACGTCGGACCGAGGCGTTTCTTCATTTCGTCGATGTTTATATCGGCACAGCCGTACATTCCCTTTTCGACGTTTTCGAGCTCGTCCGTGTCCGAAAAAACGGTATTTCCGTAAGCGTCCACAACGACCTCGCGGCTAACGCCTGCCTCGACAAGCGCGTCGCAGACACGCTTGTAATCCTTCTCTGTACCGCCAAGACTGTGTCCGAGAAAATAGAGGGTGCTTGCACCTGCATTTTTCAGCGTATTTTCAACGTGCAAAAACATTTCTTTTGAAAAGCTCTTGTGGAATATTTCCTTACCGTCCCAGATAACTGTTGCACCGGAGGATATTATGATTCCGTCGAAATCAATCTCTTCAAGTAACCACGGGTAAATCTGCTCGTAGTAGCGCCCGGTGCATATGAGAACCTTGTGACCGTTTTTCTTTGCCACAAGAAGCGCCTTCTTCGCAGACTCGGGCATCTCGGATTTCATATTAACGAGCGTACCGTCAATATCGAGAAAAATATATTTTGTGTTCAAAATTACTCCTTAACTGCGTTCACAGCCGCCTCAAGCCCGAGGATATAACTGTCTGCCCCAAATCCGCTTATTTGCTCTATACAAACGTCCTTTATTACGGAAACGCGTCTGAACTCCTCGCGCTCGTGAATATTTGACATATGCACCTCAACAACGGGAAGCTTTATAGCCTCAATAGCGTCGCGGATAGCATAAGAATAATGCGTGTACGCGCCTGCGTTCAAAACGATAGCGTCGATGCCGCCGTTTGCCGCTTTGCGCGCGGCGTGAAGACGGTCGATAAGCGCCCCCTCGTGGTTTGACTGATAAAATTCCACCTCGGTGCCGAGTTCTGTTGCCTTCTCTGCAATTTTAGCGTTTATCTCGTCGAGCGTCAGCGTGCCGTAATGCTCCGCCTTGCGCTCACCCGTGAGATTGATGTTCGGACCGTTCATAACGAGAATTTTCATAATCATTTTTCCTTTCTCGAAAGGTAATATTCCTTCATTGCGAGCGCGTCCTCGGTCTGGTCGCCCGCCGACTCACTGATGATTCTCGGCGATACGTTTTCTTTAATTATCGCTTCAATCAGCGGCTCGAACGGCGGCTCAAAGCCGTCGTCCTTAAAGTTGACGTGACGCTTTTCACCCTGCTTCGTGTACTCTATTTTCGAGAAGTGGCAGTG
>JAZSJI010000134.1:0-2235 GCA_045534235.1 Candidatus Flemingiibacterium sp.
CGCCAGATCTCCCTCTCCCCTTGTACCCCTCTCTCACACGGCTACGCCGCCTAAAAGAAGGCGGCGGGATAAAAGGGCTTCTTTGCGTGCGCGACGGTGCGCGATTCTGCGGCTAAAGGAATCGTGTCACCTCGCGCCGCGATTCAAAGTTAGTTTGTGACGCCGCGTGGAGCGCTATCGCGCGCACGCGGCTTTGGCTAACTTTCGCGCGAGCGAAGCGACGCGCCCCCCTACGCTGCTCCAACTAACTTTTGGCGCGCAGCGAAGCGTCCGCGCCCCGGCACCCACTCCTAACGTGATATCACCATCTTCCGACAAGCACTAAACAGTTGCCGGGATGCAGGGTTCCCGGCTGGGTAGGGCGCGGTGCACGAAAATCGGAGCAAAAGAGAAGCGCCCTCGACCGAGAGCGCTAAATCTTATTTTCTCACTCACAAACCAAATGTGAGCGAATGCGTTGTATAAAGTTTTTGCGGAGCTTTTTTCAAAAAGCGACCGTTCCCTTTCCGTCCCCTTTAATACTTATCCCGATGAAACGCATAGCCGAGCAGACTGCCCATCAGCGCAAGTCCGCCGTACTCGAATATGTAGGGTATATCGCTCTGCGCGTAGTTTAAAACGAGCGTTGGCGCAAAAACGAGCGCGACCACGATGCAGTAGTACCACACCCAGCCGTTTATTTTGCCGAAGATTATTCCGCCGCCAAGACAAAACGCAGGCGTGATTATCTTAAGTCCGAAATCCTCAAGTCCCGTTCCCGCAAGAAGCGGCGGCACGAGGTAAAACAGCACCGCCATCACCGCGATAAACGGCAGCCATCTTAAAAACGATACCTTCTTCATTTGTTCACCCGATTCCTTTCGCGTGCCTCACGGCGAGCCTTCGCCGCCTCCCACTCTGCCCTCTCCTCGTCGGTTGTCAATTCAAGCGGCGGTACGGGAGTTGGCTTGTCGTTCTCGTCGAGCGCGACGAGCGTCAGATACGCCGAATTTATGAGATGCCGAGTGCCGTCGAGCGTTTCAACGTACGACTGCACACGCACGTCCATCGACGTGCGCCCGACGTACACTATCTTGCCGCACAGCACGACAAGGCTGTTTGCATACGCAGGCTCTTTAAACTCGAGCGTGTCCACGAGCACCGTCGTCACGTTCTTGTTAGCGTGACGGCGCGCGGCAACCGCGGCACATATGTCTATCCACTCCATAAGCTTGCCGCCGAAAAGACGGTTGTAGCCGTTCATCGTGGAAAGATTTAAAATCTGCACCGACTCGGTGTAGGACTCACTCGGTGTTTTGGATTGTAAATTCATATTTTCCTCAATTTCTGAATGTAATACCGCCGTCCTCGGCAAGCTCGACTATCGCGAGTGACTCAAGGCGTATGCCGCGCTCACGGATTATAGCGCCGCCCTCCTGGAAGCCCTTTTCGATGCAGATACCAACGCCCGCAAGCGTTGCTCCTGCTTGCGATATAATGTCGCAAAGACCGAACACAGCCTTGCCCTTTGCAAGAAAATCGTCGATTATCAGCACCTTATCCTCGGCGGTTATGTACTTATTTGAAACGCGTATGTCGTATTCCTTGCCCTTGGTGTAGCACACCACCTTCGAGGTGTAACCGTCGCCGTCGAAGTTCTTGGACTCCGACTTCTTGGCGAACACCACCGGCACGCCGAAATACTGTGCCGCAAGGCAGGCAATACCGATGCCCGACGCCTCGACGGTGAGTATCTTCGTGATGCCTTCGTTACCGAAAAGACGGTAGAATTCCTTGCCAATCTCATTTATCAGCTCGATGTCCATCTGATGGTTAAGGAAGCTGTCAACCTTTACGATGCCGCCCTCCTTGATAACGCCGTCCTTTAAAATACGCTCTTCAAGTAACTTCATTTTTATTCTCCCAAAAGATATTTTACTAAAAAGCTCACACTCCGAGCCGTTTTTCCATAAAATAACGGTACAGAGGTGAATTTTATGACAAATTATAAACGCCGCGCACTGCTTGCCCGAATAGCCTTTGCCGCGCTGATACTCGCAATACTCGCGCTCTGCCTTGCCTGCTTTGCGGAATACAGCCTTCGCCCGATAATAAACGACGCCGCAAAAAGCCGTGCGCGCTCCTTTGCCACCGAAACGGTCAACACCGCCGTTATCGGCGCGCTCTCGGACACACCGCCGCTTGTTGAGGTAAGATCGGGCGCCGACGGGGTTTCAAGCGTCGAGGTCGATATTG
>JAZSJI010000049.1:0-6580 GCA_045534235.1 Candidatus Flemingiibacterium sp.
TGTTGACACAGCCGACTGTGTTGACTATCCAGATATCGTTTCTGATCCTGACCTTGCCGTTTTTTCTGCGGTATCCCATAAACGTGGGAACGTCGTCGACTTTCTCTGCAGGATAGAGAAGTGGCTCGTACTTATACTCGAGCTTGCCCGAGAGGTTAGTTTTTACGTTGTGCGTATGTACGTGCTCGCCCTTTTTGATGTCCGCGGTCGCGTGACCTATCGGCTGACCGTACTTTATGATGTTCTCGCCGCACTTAATGTCGCGCGCGGCGTATTTGTGACCGTCGGAGAGGTTTACCTCGACGTTGTCAAGCTTGTTAATGAGCATATTTTAAAATCTCGCTTTCAAGTTGTGAGAGGTCCTCGCCCCAAAGCGCGGTGTTTGCAAGTATGTCCTTAACGCTCGCACTCTTCATAAACGCGGTAACGTCTTTATCGTCGTTGGTCATATCGGTTCTGTAGAACTCGATAAGCTTCGCGAAGGAGAAGATAAGCGTTTCGGGCATCTTGTTGTATCTCTTAATGTATTCAAGGACAGACGGAAGCACGCGTACCTTGAACTTGCTCACGGAATTGAGCGCAATTGAGGAGAGGTAGTGCTTTATGTACGGGTTAGCGAAGCGCGTCAGCACGTTGTCCGCATACTCGAGAAGCTCCTCGCGCGGAAGGTCGAGCGTCGGGATTATCTCGTCGAATACGCACTTTCTGATGTGTTCACGCATTTTTTCGTCGTCGATGCAGGACTTGAGGGTGTCAAAGCCCGAAAGGAGCGCGTAGGGTACGAGCGAGGTGTGCGCGCCGTTGAGGATGCGCACCTTTCGGGTGCGGTACATCTCAAGGTTATCGGTGAGGATTACGTTAAGACCGCACTTGTCGAAGGGAAGCTCATTAAAGAGCTCGTTGTAGCCCTCGATAACCCAAAGGTGGAAGTATTCCGAGGTGTTTACCATCTTGTCGTCCCAGTCGAGGTCTATCTTCTCGTCCTTCGGATAGCCCGTGTTGATGCGGTCAACGAGCGTGTTGCAGAAGATGTTGTCGTTCTCGATGAACGCCTTAAAGCCATCGCCGAGGTTCCAACGGTCTGCGTACTGAAGGATACACTTTTTGAGATTGGCACCGTTTTTGTCGATAAGCTCGCAGGGAAGGAATACAAATCCGGGAAGACCGAGGTCGAAGCGCGCCTTTAAGAGCTGTGTAAGCTTACCTGGGAAGGTCTTTGCAGGCTTGTCGCCGTAGCTATCGTCTACGGAGTATACGATGCCAGCCTCGGTGGTGTTGGAGATGATAAAGCGGAAATCGGGATTCTTTGCGAGCGCTATGTACTCATCAAAATCATCGTAGGGCTTTACGCAGCGCGAGATGACGTCGTTTTTCTGAATTTCAACGCCTTCAACGCCGCGGCAGATGTGCGTGTATACGCAGTCCTGCGCCGTGAGCATATCGCACATACCGTTTTCAATCGGCTGAACAACGACGACCTTACCGGAAAAATCGGTGGTGTCGTTCACCTTTTTTACCATCCAATCGGCAAAGCCGCGAAGAAATCCGCCCTCGCCGAACTGTATAATTTTCTCTTTCATAAATATGTCCTTTCCCACCGCTTTTCGGTGCGCTGATTTATGAGGTGTGCCCTCACACACCACTTCACTATAATTATACATCAAAATCTATGTAATTTCTACCGGTATTTTGAATTTTTCAGATATATTTTTACAGAAATATTGCATTTTTTGAAAAAATGTGATAATATATAGCTAACACAAGCATACAGGTGAGGCTATGATATTTTACAAAGACGCGTATACTGACAAATCAATAATGATAGAGAAGGATAAATCGCCGCTCGCGACGGATATGCCCGAAACCCACTCGCATGGGCATCACGAGCTGTATTTTCTGCTCTCGGGCAAGCGACGCTATTTCGTCGGACACAAGATATTTTCCGTGTCGCCCGGCAACCTTGTTATAATCCCCGAAAACGAGCTTCACAGAACGGGCGCGATGGGCGGCGTGGGCTACGATCGCTACGTGACTTATTTTACGGGCGACACGCTCGACGCTATCGCCGAAACACTCGGCCGTGAGCGTGTTGATGAGTTTTTGTCACTTGGCTGCGTACAGTTTTCGCCCGAGCGCGTAAAGCGGCTTCGCGAGCGATTTGACGCGATATACTCCGAGCAGGCGAGAGAGGATGGCTTTTCTCTGCAAGTACAGAAAAATCTGCTTTACGATATAATAATCGAAACGCTACGCCACGGCAAAGTCAAAAGCTGTGCGACAGGTGAGGGCGCTGACAAGATACAGCTCGTCGCCGCGTACATCAGCGAAAACTACGCCTCGGAGATAACGCTCGATTTCGCCGCCGAGATGGCGTGTATGGAAAAAACGTACTTTTCGAAGCGCTTCAAGGCGCTGACGGGCTTTGGCTTTTGCGAGTATCTGACGCGCACACGCATAAACGCGGCACAGTCGCTGCTTTTATCAAGCGAGCTTAACGTGAGCGAAATATCGGACGCGTGCGGCTTTTCGGGCAGTAACTATTTCGGCGACGTTTTCCGCCGCCTGCACGGTGTTTCACCGTCGCAGTACAGACAGAAAATGAAGAACAGATAACATCACAAAAAGTGGGCATAATAGTACCGAAATACATTTTCGGAGGGTATTATGTGTACTGCAGTAAACACGCGCGGTCTTTTCGGGCGTACGCTCGACATCGAGGGCTCGTTTGACGAGAGCGTCACCGTTGCGCCGCGCAATTTCCCACTTGTATTCAATCGCGAGGGCATGCTTCGCTCGCACCTTGCTATCATCGGTATGGCATCGGTGCGTTCGGGGGTGCCCTTGTATTATGACGCCGTAAACGAGGCGGGGCTTTGTATGGCGGCACTCAAATTTCCGGATAATGCCGTCTATCACAAGCCGCGCGCGGACAAGCACAACGTCGCGTCGTTTGAGCTTATCCTGTGGGTGCTCGGGCAGTGTGATACGCTTGCTTCGGCACGAGAGCTGCTCGGTCAAACGAACGTCACAAACGATGATTTCGCCGCCGATATAAAGTCGACGCCGCTCCATTTTATCGTAGCGGACGGCGAGGGGGCGATAGTCGCCGAGAGTGTGGCGGACGGACTGAAAATTTACGAAAACCCGCTCGGCGTGCTTGCCAACAATCCGCCGTTCCCGTATCACGCGACGCGCGTGTGCGATTTTATGCATCTCACGTCGGACTATCCCGAGAATACGCTTTGCGCGGACGTGCCGCTTGCACCGTATTCGGGCGGTATGGGCGCTGTCGGTCTGCCGGGTGATTTCTCCTCGTCCTCGCGGTTTGTACGCGCGGTATTTGCGAAAAATCACACGCTGCTCGAGGGCACACAAAGCGAGCGCGTGGGCGCGTTTTTTCATATTATGGACACGGTAGGCGTGCCGCGCGGATGCGAGAAAAACGCAGAGGGCGAGCGACTCTTTACGCTCTACACCTCGTGCATTGACGTTGGCACGCGCACGTATTTTTTCACGACGTATGAAAACCGCCGTATACGTGCACTCTCGCTTGGCGGTGTCGACCTCGACGAGTCAGCACTCGTCTGCCGCGGCATATCAGGCGGCGAGGACGTGGAGTATATGCGGTGAGCAACCGTCGATTTGTGCATAAAGACAGTCGATTTGTCACTTGACACGGTGAAGCTCTCGCGGTATACTGTTTGTAGAAATATAAATTCCAAAAGGAGTTATGAGTTATGAATAACAAGCTTGCAATAATAGGCTGCGGCACTATCGGCGACTATCACCTTGGTCACTTTATGCAGTACGGTGACCTTGTCGAGCTGGTCGGCTTCTGCGACCTTATACCCGAGAAGGCGGATAGGTTTGTAGAAAAGGCGGGCTGTGGCAAGGCGTACACCGATTTTCGTGTAATGCTCGATGAAGTAAAGCCCGATATGGTATTCGTCTGCATTCCGCCGTATTGCCACGGTGACGTAGAAAGGGAGCTTCTTGAGAGAAATATCCATTTCTTCATCGAAAAGCCGATGAGCCTTGATATTAAGTTCGCTAAATGGGTTCGCGACGAGATTGAAAAGCGAGGACTTATCACCGCTGTCGGCTTCCAGATGCGCTACACCAACAAGTCGGACTACGCGCGCGATTTCTGTAAGGAAAATCAGATAGTATTCGTGAACGGCACGCGTATCGGCGGTATCCCGAAGATAGATTGGTGGGGCGATAAGAGCCTTTCCGGCGGTCAGCTTGTTGAGGCGGCTATACACGAGTGCGACCTTATCCGCTACTGTGTAGGCGACGTGGACGAGGTATTCTCATACTCTACGCGCGGATTTGTCAAGGAAGCGCCGATAGCTTACGATACGGACGACTGTACCGCTACTACGGTTAAGTTTAAGAGTGGAGCACTCGGTGTATTCGCAGGTGGCTGCTACGCGAAGTCGGGCAACTCATATGCTTCCAAGGTTATCTTTTCTGCAAAGGACAAGAGAATCGAATACTTCAAGCAGCTTGACATTTACGGCGAGGAGCCTACCAAGCAGGATGACGATGCTAAATTCGTGGTCAAGGGCGACGGTGCGCTCGGCGCGGCAGGCGAGAAGATAAGCATTGAATCCACGGGCGACAGTGGACTTGATTGCGACCGCACGTTTATTGAGGCGGTGCTCACGGGTGACGCGTCGAAGATACGCTCGCCGTACGCGGACGCGTACAAGACGCTCGCGTTCGTGCTTGCGTGCAATGAGTCGATGGCGACGGGCAAAGCGGTTAAGGTTGAATATTAAAACGGAAAGCCTCCCACATCGGGAGGCTTGTTTTTTTATGTTCGACGGTACGTGATTCTGCGGCCAAAAATATTTGGCGGTGCATTTCGCCCGTGCAGCGAGGGCAAAAAATATCGGAAATCCTACACGGATTTCCGATACGTTAACGGCGAGCAGCCGATTTTCTTATTAAACACCCGACAAAAATACGGCTCGTCCTCGAAGCCGCACTCGTGCGCTATCTCGGTGACGGAAAGGTCGGTCGTAGAGAGTAGCTCGCAGGCGCGCGTTATGCGAAGCGAGGTCACGTACTCCACGGGCGAAGTGCCGAGCGCGGCACGGAAAAGCTCTCGGTAGCGACTTTCTGACAGGTGCTCCGCGGCGGCAAGCTCGCTTATTACGAGCTTGTCGCAGTAGCTGCTGTGTATGATCTCAAGCGACTTCTTAAGGCGCGTACGGCTTTGCGAGGATTGTCCGCGCTTCGAATTGTCGGCAATACAGCGAGAAAGACGCACGAGTATCGACTTAAGAAGTGCACTGGACATCTCCTCGTATCCCTCACGGCAAAGCATTATTTCGCTGAATATATGCGAAAAATCGCGCTTTATACGCTCGGTGTCGGACGAAGAAATGTCGTGTATACAGTTGGTGGTGATGCCGAGCGAGTCGAGCAGGTCGCCGACGTCCGAGCCTGTGAAATGTGCCCAATAGTAGCCAAGCTCCGAGCCGTCGTTCGTGTATTCGTACTGCGTTTCGGGCGAGTAGATTATAAATCCGGCTGCACGAAGTATATTGCCGTTGCCGAGCGTGAGCGCACCAACGTCCACAATCTGCAGATAATAGTCATGTCGGCATCCGTCCGAGGTGAATTTTTTTACGCTTGCTACGTGGCCCGTACAGTTGAGCATGAGTGGGCGCGACGTGTCGCAGATGTTGCCAAACGGTGATTCTTTTATATTTCTTATGTAATATGATCGTTGCATTTTTTATCTCCGTTGAATTGTACCCAAAATTCGTCGGTTTATTACTTGAACATCTCTATAGATTATTATATACTAAAATTGTCAAATGTCAATGATTTTGGCGATTTTTTTACTCGAAAGGGAAAGTGATTATGAAAAAGAGTATAAATGCGTGGTCCGTCGGTAAGGACACAAATTTTGAGGATATGTTCGCACAGCTCAAGGCAGCAGGATTTGAAGGTGTCGAGCTTAATATCGACAAGGAAGGCGCGTCGGCGCACTCCCTCACAATGAATACGACCGAGGACGAGCTCCTCGCTATCCGCGCCCTCAGCGAAAAGTACGAGCTTCCGATAACCTCTCTCTCAACGTCAAACCCGCTTGGCGGTACGTCGGGCAACCGTGAGCTTTGGGACGCACAGAGGGCGGTTATCCTTAAGCAGATAGAGTTTGCAAAAATTCTCGGCGCGAAGGGTATTCTTACCGTTCCCGGCGGTATGCACACGGGCAAGAGCCTTAAGGCGTCGCGCGAAACCTCGATAGAGTTTTATAAATCAATCAAGGCTGACGTTGAGGCAAGCGGCATTATCGTTGGTCTTGAAAACGTCTGGAACGGCTTTTTCCTCTCGCCGTTTGATGCCAAGACGATGATCGACGAGATCGGCTCGAGCGCTATCGGTATGTACTTCGACGTAGGTAACGTGGTTGCGTTCTCGGAGCCCGAGGATTGGATAGATATACTCGGCGAGCGCATCAAGTTCGTGCACGTCAAGGACTACCTGCGCAATATCCGCACGCTCAAGGGCGGTCAGTTCGTTGGCGTAAACAACGGAAGCGCAAATTGGGAGAAGGTCG
>JAZSJI010000029.1:0-5076 GCA_045534235.1 Candidatus Flemingiibacterium sp.
TAATCTTCGGGACTTGAACCTTTACACTCGCCTGCGGCGAGGTGACATATTCAAGTGAGACCGCTTTATCAAAACAGAAAAGCAGGTAGGCTGAAGCCTACCTGCTTTTCTGGTGCGAGAAACGGGACTTGAACCCGTACGGTGTAAACCACACGCCCCTCAAACGTGCGCGTCTGCCAGTTCCGCCACTCTCGCATGCCGTCGCGCTTGCGACAACAGATAATATTATACACTATTTTTTAAAAATGTCAAGTGTTTTTTCAAAAAAAATTGAATTTTTTTCGAAAATTTTTTCTTGAAAACTATTGACAAAATAATTCCTTTCGTGTATAATATAGAGGTCGTCAAGAGACGATAAAATATTCGCGGGTATGGCGGAATTGGCAGACGCGCTAGATTCAGGTTCTAGTGGGGGCAACTTCGTGAAGGTTCAAGTCCTTTTACCCGCACCAAAATAAATCCGAACCGTGAGGTTCGGATTTATTTATACTTTCGTTTGGTAAAAATTCAAAATAATGTTCCCAAACCCGCAAAACAGGTTGATTTTTTTATAACTTTATGGTAGAATATAACTGTAGATTGGCTGTTTAGCCGCCGCACCGAGAATTATACGTTTAAAGAGGAAAAATATGATTTATGAATTTGGATTTGGCAAGGAAATACAGCGAGTAGACATTCCGTCTGCAATAAACGTGCGTGAGCTTACCGCAAATAGGGATATAGAATTTAACGAATCCGACGCAGATGTAAAGCTTGCCTTGGAAAATCCTATCGGCAGCAAACGCCTTAAGGAAATTGTTAAGCCCGGAGAAAAGATCGTTATAATTACCAGCGACATTACGCGTCCTATGCCTACATATAAGGTTTTGCCGGTGCTTATCGAAGAATTGGAAGCAGGCGGAATCAAAGCGAGTGATATAACGCTTGTATTTGCACTCGGCAGCCACAGAAAGCATACTCCAGAGGAGCAAAAACGCCTCGCCGGCGAGCTTGCGTACAGCAAGATCAACGTTGTCGACAGCGATGTTAATGATTGCGTTCATATGGGCACAACCGCAAACGGAACCCCAGTTGACATCACCCGTGTGGTTGCCGAGGCGGACAGACGCATCGCGCTTGGCAATATTGAGTTCCACTATTTTGCGGGATACAGCGGCGGATATAAAGCGATAATGCCGGGAGTGTCCACACCTGCTGCGATTCAGTCAAATCATAAGCTTATGATAAAGCCCGAATCCTGCGCCGGCAGACTTGAGGGAAATCCGGTGCGCGAGGATATTGAGGAAGCCGGCGCCATATGCGGTCTTGACTTTATTTTGAACGTCGTGCTTGACGAGCACAAAAACATAGTCAAGGTCGTTTGCGGAGATCCGATAAAGGCGCACCGTGAGGGTGCAAGCTTTTTGGATAAGCTTTATACAAAAGAAATTGACAGTGGCGCGGACATCGTTATTGTTTCTCAGGGCGGTGCGCCAAAGGATTTGAATCTTTATCAAACGCAAAAGGCTCTTGACAACTCCAAGCACGCAGTTAAGGACGGTGGAATAATTATTCTTATCGGTTCCTGCGCAGAAGGGTACGGCGAGCACACCTTTGAGGATTGGATGCTTAATTCCGAGTCCCCCGATGCTCTTGTAAACAGAATCAGGGAGAACTTTGTCCTTGGCGGACATAAGGCCGCGGCTATCGGAATGGTGCTTCAGCGTGCGGAGATTTATCTTGTTTCCGATATGGATCCGGAGCTTGTAAAGCGCTCGTTTATGAAGCCGTATACCTGTGCGCAGCAGGCCTTTGACGACGCTTTGGCGAAGCTCGGGAAAACAGCAGACGTTATTACAATGCCGTACGGCGGATCGGTATTACCGAGAGTAAAATAAGGAGCAAACGCTTAACAAAGCGAGGGCGAAACGCCCTCGCTTTTGTCGTTTCCGTACGATTGTGCAAGAATATTATTAAATATTATATAAATAAATTCTTTAAACCTATTGCAAAAAAATTCTGTTTATGATAAAATGATTATAATGTCTTGAATATGTCACAACTTTATTTTATCTGAGGGACGGCTTATGAAAAAGATCAAGGTTGCTATTATCGGCTACGGTGGTATCGCGCGTAAACATAACACCTCGTATCATACGCTTGTGGGACTCGACGTGCCCGTTGAACTCGTTGCGGTCTGCGACAAAAATACAGAGCGCCTCACAGCGAAGCTTGATTTCAACCTCGGCGGCGGCGAAACTCCGCTCCCCGAAGGTATACATATCTACAGCGACGTGGACGACCTTCTCGAGGGCGAGGATTTTGACGTTGCTGACATTTGCTTGCCAACGTTTCTTCATAAGGACTTCGTTATCAAGTGCCTGCTTGCCGGCAAGCACGTGCTTTGCGAAAAGCCTATGGCGCTTACCCTCTCAGACTGCGAGGAGATGATAGCGGCGGAGAAAAAGTCAGGCAAGAGCTTAATGATCGCACACGTGGTGCGATTTTCTCAGGCGTACCGCTATCTCAAGGAGCACGTTGAGAAGGGCACGTTCGGTAAGCTGCTCGAGCTTCGACTTAACCGCTACAGCGTTTATCCCGGATGGGGCGTCGGCGACTACTTCAACGACGTAAACAAGTGCGGCGGCGTTGCACTTGATACGCATATTCACGACATCGACTTCGTTGCGACGATGCTCGGTGAGCCAAAGTCTGTCAGCGCACTTGAGCACACCAATATTCCGTATATCCAGTCGGTAAATTCGCGCCTTTATTATGACGACGCCGTAGTAATCGCAAACTGCGCGTGGGACGTAACCTTCGACGTTCCGTTCAAGGCTAATTACCGCGCGAGATTTGAGAATGCAACGATATTCTATGATGACGATCAGTTAAAGGTGTACCCGTACGGCGAGAAGCCGTTCACACCGGCTATCGCACACACGGACGCCTGCACCGACCAGATACGTTATTTCCTTGAAACGCTTCTTTATGCCGAAAAGAATAACGATGCGTGCACGCCCGAAAGCACGGCGAAGGGCGTCAAGATAATCGAGGCTATAAGAAAGAGCGCGTCACTCGGCGGCGAGCAAGTAGCCCTCTGACAGAGTGCTCGCATAAAACAGTAATTCTTTAGTTCGAAAGGAGAACTATAATGTATACAGTACTTGCAATCACAACACATCCCGACGATATGGAGATAAACTGTGCGGGAACACTTCTCAAGTGTAAGGAGCGCGGCGACAGAGTCGTCGTTTGCCACCTCTGCAACGGCAATATGGGTCACGAGATCATTATGCCCGACGAGCTTGCAGAGATGCGTGCAAACGAAGCAAAGACCAGCGGCGCTATGGCAGGCTTTGAGGTTTTCTGGGGCGGATTTGACGACGTAGCTATCTACGCCGACAATAAAGAAGCTCGCGACAAGGTAGTTGACGTTATCCGTGAGGTTGATCCCGATTTCATTATCACACACGACCCTAACGACTATATGCCCGACCACGTTGCAACAAGCAAGCTCGTATTCGACGCTTCCTTCACCGCAACCGTTCCGCATTACAAGACCAAGGTTGACAAGGTAGCGCGTCTTACGCCTATCTACTATATGGACAACCTCGCAGGTGTAGGCTTTGAGCCTACCGAGTACGTTGACGTTACCGACCACATCGACAAGAAGCTTGAGATGCTCGAGTGCCACAAGTCGCAGGTCGTATGGATGCGTGACCACGATAATATTGATTTTCCCGATATGGTTAAGACCTGCTCGCGTTACCGCGGCTATCAGTGCGGCGCTGACTACGCAGAGGCGTTCCGTATGTGCAAGGTCTACCTTCGCGGCACCACCAAGCGTTATCTGCCGTAAGAGGGAATCGAATGTACACAGTTTTAGCATTTTGCGCACACCCCGACGATATCGAGGAGTGCTGCGGCGGTACACTGCTCAAATGTAAGGCTCGCGGCGACAGAGTGGTTATCTGTCACCTTTCCGACGGTGATATGGGCCACGTCGTTATTAAGCCCGAGGTTCTCGGACCGATGCGCTGCAAGGAAGCCAAAAACAGCGCCGATATAGCAGGCTTCGAGTGTATCTACGCCGGCTTCCACGATCTGTCGATATATGCCGACAACAAGGAAGCTCGCGACAGAGTCGTTGACGTTATACGCGAGGTCGATCCCGACTTTATCATCACAAACGATCCTAACGACTATATGTGCGACCACAACGCGGTAGCGAAGCTCGTATTTGACGCTTCTTTTGCCGCAACCGTTCCGCACTACAAGACAAAGGTCGACAAGGTAGCGCGTCTTACGCCTATCTACTACATGCAGCCCGCGTGCGGCGTCGAGTTCTCTCCCGATGAGTACGTAGATATAACGGACTTTATCGACAAGAAGATTGAAATGAGCGAGTGCCACGAATCCCAGCTTACTTGGCTTCGTGACCACGATAATATCGATTTTCCCGCGATGGTAAGAAACGAAGCACGCTACTACGGCTATCAGTGCGGCGCAGAGTACGCAGAAGGCTTCAAAATGTGCAAGGTCTACCTTCGCGGTACTACCAAGCGCTATTTACCGTAACCTATGCCGCACGGTGCGGCAATTAAAACAGTAAAAATTTTTTATAAAAGGAGATATAACTATGAATTTCAACGACACAGTAAAAGGCTCGGCTCTTGAAGGCTTCTATCCTGCAGGCTGGGATTTCGACAAGATCGACACGTGCATCGATGCACCCGAGAAGATCTGCGAGCCGCAGGCTCATTGGAACCCCGACTTCACCCCCATTAAGTGTGACTCCCTCGGCGAGTTCGAAACCTATATGGGCCACGAGATCGCAATCCAGATCAAGAACGCTAAGGACAGAGGCGAGAAGATCGCTTTCATTCTCCCCGTTGGTCCTATGGGTATGTATAAGTGGGTAGTTTACTTCCTCAAGGCTTGGAACGTATCCTGCGAGCACGTTTACACCTTCAATATGGACGAGTGGGCAGACTCCGAGGGCAACACCCTTGCTCCCGACAACTCCGGCGCATTCCAGTACGCTATGGAGCAGGCTCTCTTCAATCCCCTCGGAGCGCTCACCAAGTCGGAGGC
>JAZSJI010000082.1:0-4327 GCA_045534235.1 Candidatus Flemingiibacterium sp.
TAAAAACGATTACCAAAAATTACAGGGATAGATCGACGGACAGCTTCTTCAAATTCTCCTTCTATTGCGACCGATGCGGCAAGGAATGGACGAGCGAGGAATACCCGTTCGTTCACGGCTTCGGGGAGAAGCTCTCCGAGAGTGAAAAAAGAGCAAAAGAAATTCTCTACCGTATCGACCACGACGCAGCGTTCGAGAGAGCAAACCTTGAGGCAAGGTTAAGATTTAATCAATGTAACTCTTGTGGCGGTTTTGTTTGTGACGAATGTTTCGCAATGGAGGAAGAAGATGACCTGTGTCAAGATTGCGCAAGTCGGAAGGATTCCCCCGACGAGCAAAACAAATGACAGAGGAAGGAGATATGAATAGCGACTTATAAAACCAATGGATTGAATTTAACGCACAAATAATTATTATAATGTGGAGGAGAAAAGATGAAAAGGAAATTTTTAGTTTTAATTGTAGCATTAGTTGCTCTCATAGTTTGTGTCGCGGTGGTGGTGATAGTTCTAATAAACAACAAAGGAAATTCCCCTACAGGCGAGGGGAAAACACCGCCAACGATACAACAATGGGCGGATGCAGGTATAAGCGGAACGTTTAATGTCGAAGTAAAGGGAACGCTTGCCGAAAGTAATGTATCCAAGGACGGAGAAATTTCAATGAAATGGACGGGTTCAGACGAGGCGAGCCTCGATAACACGATTACGTGGCTGAAAGGACAGGGCTTCACCTCTTACGGTGGACAGAACGCAGAGAAATCAACCGAGGAAGGCGGCAAGATCAAGTCCTATACCGCAGAAAAGACGGTAAACGGTGTAAATCCCGTAAGCGCAAGCGCAGACGGCGGCTACTCGGTAGTTCCTCTTTCCTTTACTCTTACTGCATCGGCAGATGAGAGTAAAAGGATGATTGCCGAAACCTTCTACATAACCGAGGACTTCTCGATTATGGGGCAGTCCTTCAAAGCAGGCGAGCTTTACCTCGACATCTACGAGGCGAGAACGCCCGGATCAACATCCTCACTTCTCACAGCATGGCCTGCAAGCGAAATCCAAAATGCTCTTGGTGAAAGCATTCCTGCTTATACGGGCACGGCAAGCGGATATCAGTTTATAAACGGCTCGGTTGGCTCGGTTAAGAACTTACAGGTCAACGTATTCGGCGCAGGCGAGGCAGATGCGATAGCGTACAGAAATTTACTTGAACAGAACGGATACGTATTAAACGATGACGTTTATGAAAAGACCTTGACAAGCGGTGACAAAATACAGATCATGGCTTTTGCATCACAGGGCTATCATCCCGACACCTTCCAAATGACAGACGTGGTCAACATCACGATAATGCTTGAAAAGAATTCGGGCGCATATACTGCTTGGAGCTCTCTCAATCTTTCGGTCTTTAACGGTGCAGGCATCCCTGCTTACGGCGGTGGAACGAGCTTTGATCTTGACGATATCGGAGCAGAAACTATTAAGAGTGAAAAAGAAGCTATCGAACAGGCAATAGCGATTATGGAAGCCTACGAATCGATGCTTGATGAGGAGCAGAAGGCAGAGCTTGCAGCTCTCCGCGCACAGCTTCCTTACTTTGATGAGATCGAGTGCTATACGATTACCGTGTACGGAACGAATGCGGATCAGGCAGACGCATACGAAACCGCGCTGACGAACGCAGGCTTTTTATATGGCGTAAAAAAGACCGCAGACTATGAGTTTGAGGTTGACGTGAACGCGGATGACAACAAAGCAATCATCACGATCACCCGTATGCCGATAGAGCTTCTTGACGATTCAAGCGGTAGCGGTCAAGGCGGCAATACTCCCGTTGAAGATGAAACGCTTGATTTTAGCGACCTTCCAACGAACGTGAAATTTAATTATACTTACAGCGGTGTTGTTTACACGATTACGAAGATAGGAAACGATTACCTCCTCGCTCTTAACGGCACATACGTCTTTTTGAAGGCATCCGGCAATTCGTGGATCGAGTATGCATATAGCAGTGGAGGTTGGACGGAAGGATCAGCGTATACGGAGCTTGAAGATCACTCACTGTTGAGATCGGTTGCAGACCTTCTCTTTAACAACGACCTATCCGGCTTTACCAAGGGAGCGAGCGAAACGGTTGCAGGTGTAGCTTGTGACGTGTACACTTACACCGATGATAGCGCGGCTGACTACGGAATAACCATCGTAGAAACGATAAAGGTAACTGCCGAAGGATTTGTATTCTATCTAAGCGAGGCATACTTTATAAATGGTCAGGCATCCTCGTCGTTGACAGACCAAATTACCCTGTGGGATACGAGTGTAACGGCGTTTGACATTGCCGTTCCGCAGTAATATAAATAATGAAAAAAGGAGATAGAATATGGGAATTTTTGATAAAATTACGCGAGGCATAAGACGCGGAATAGGTAATGCTGTATCAAAAGCTACTCAAAAGGCGGTGGAAAGAAAAGCGACGGAAATACTAACGCCGAAAATAAATCAAGCGGCAGATACTATAGCAGGCAGTACGTCGCAGTCTAGGCAGACTGCGCGCACTAGTAACGGAAATACGGTCGGTGAACTTGAGGACTCATTAAATAGCTTAAGCACGGCAATGAATTCTTATGCAACCAAGATGGCAAGCAACCTAAAGGTCTGCTCAATTTGCGGAGCGACTGCTACGTCGGATAAAAAATTTTGTCCCGAATGCGGGAATCCGTTGCCGGAAAAGACCGTCTCTCAGTCTTGTGTTTGTCCCGAATGCGGAAAGCAAAACTCGCTTAATGAAAAATACTGTGGCGATTGCGGAAGCAAACTTCCGATAACGGAAGAAGTGGAAAGGCGTCAGCAAACGTCGATTCAGAAGTAATGTTGTTGTGGCGGAGAAAATTGATCGTATACCCCATAGGTGAGCCGAACGGTGGGTTTTACTACGAAGAAAAAACAAAATCCAAAAAAAGTTTGTTTGAAATATTCAGATAAAGGAGAAGTTAATTATGAAAAAAATTATTTCAATAGTTATAGCGATAGTTGTTTTAGCTATAGGTGCTATTTCCGTATACTTCTTGGTAGATAAGGATAACCAATCGGCGGAGAATAGCGGTATAGGCGGTAAAAATTCTATCGGTGGTAACGGTGAAAATCCTGTTTTGCCGATTGGAGATGACTACGATCCCGCCGATCCCGAGCAGTACATTTACAGAAGCGTGTTCGCAAACAGCCCCTATAAGGATCAATGGGATACGAGCAGATCGGGCGCAGAGCTTGACGGCATTTGGGATAGCTCGGTGCTTCCCGATAAAGTTCCCGAAAAGCCCTCAACCGTAACCGAGGTAGACAGAACCGAATACGTGGGCAAGCTCGATAACAAAATCACGAGCAGACCGCCCGGCAAGCTCTCCGTGGATTACGATTATGAAGGCGACGAAAAGCCGTGGGAATACTACATGGTAATGTTCACGGGAACGATGGATACCTTCAACACCCTCGTAGCAGACCTTGAAACAGACTTTGCGTGCAACGACGACAGAGATGACAGCATAGGCGAAACGAGATTTAAGGGCGAGCTCCACGCATACAGTACCGATTTGTACGTGTTTATAAGCTATCAGGAGAACGGATCGTACAATAACGATACGTATGAATTCGAAGGCGACGGAACGATTTGGTTTACGCTCTATGCGATGCCCGTTCATCATCAGTTGCCGAAGGTCGTAGAGGGCGTTCCGCTTATGCAGGCAGGCTACGTTATGTACGGCGATAACGTTCTTATGTGCTACGGCGAAGGCGATGACGATTATACCGAACTCCCTTACGATTATCAGACCGGAACGGCAACGGGAACGGTAAAGGAAAATTGGGGCGTAGAGCTTGAATATTACGGCGCGACTACCGCAGACGCGGATGCTTACGGCACACAGTTGACGAACGCAGGGTTTACCCGTGTGACCAACGATAGCGATCCTTACTATAAGAAATACACCAAGGACAATATCGAAGTCATCGTGCAATACGAAGCGGATTCCAAGTACGTAGCGGTTAATGTTCAAACCGAAAATTGGTGGTAACAGGAGGTGAAGGACTATGATGGAAAAAATTAAAAGCAATCTCGCTTACGTTGGTTGCGCGATATTAGGACTGCTTAACTTCATTTTGTTGGCAATTCCTTATATCTCGTCCTACTACTCCTACGACCTCGGAGAGTGGGGCGGCAAGCAGAGGGGCTCGGATGGCATTTCGGGCTACAAGGTTATGGAACTGTGGGAGGGCGGCTTCTCCGGCGTGATGAGCTCGCTCGTTCAGCTGTTCGTGCTGCTCGGCGGCATCGCCCT
>JAZSJI010000025.1:0-24856 GCA_045534235.1 Candidatus Flemingiibacterium sp.
CGAGCATCATATTTATAGACGCGATCGACGCCGTCGGACGTCACCGGGGCGCAGGTCTTGGCGGAGGCCACGCCGAGCGTGGGCAGACGTTAAATCAGCTTCTCGTTGAAATGGACGGCTTTGGCGGTAACGATGGTGTTATCGTTATGGCGGCGACTAACCGCCCTGACATACTCGACCCCGCGCTTCTTCGCCCGGGACGCTTTGACCGTCAGATAACCGTAAACTACCCCGATCAGAAGGGCAGAGAGGAAATTCTTAAGGTTCACGCGAAGGGTAAGCCCTTTGAGGCTGAGGTGGATCTCGCAACGCTCGCAAAGACCACTGTAGGATTTACAGGTGCAGACCTTGAAAACCTGCTTAACGAGGCGGCACTTCTTGCGGCTCGTAAGAACAAGAGCCTAATTGGTATGGAGGACCTTGAGGAGGCGACTATCAAGGTTATAGTCGGCCCCAATAAGAAGTCGAAGGTCGTTCACAAGGAAGACAAGCGCATTACCGCGTACCACGAGGCAGGTCACGCTATCGTTATGAAGCTCCTGCAACCCAATACGTCGGTGCATCAGATATCGATAATCCCCGCAGGCCGTGCGGCAGGCTACACGCTTCCGCTTCCCATTGAGGACAGAGCGCATATGTCGAAGTCGGATATGGAAAACGAGATCGTATCGCTGCTTGGCGGACGCGTTGCGGAGAAGCTCATCATCGGCGACATCTGCACGGGTGCGTCGAACGATATTCAGCGTGCTACAAACATCGCGCGCAATATGGTTACCCGCTACGGTATGAGTGAGGTACTCGGTCCGATAGTTTACGGCTCTGAGCACGAGAGTGACGAGGTGTTCCTCGGACGCGACTTCAACAACTCGCGTAACTATTCCGAGGATACCGCAACGCTTATCGACAACGAGATCAAGCGTATCATCAACACCGCGTATGATACCGCGATGGAGCTGCTCTCGAAGAATATCGACAAGCTTCACTTTATCGCCGAGTTCTTACAGAAGAACGAGGTAATGGATGCCGAGCAGTTTAATGCCGCTATGGAAGGCACGCCTACTATAGAGGAGCTTGAGGCAATGTCGGAGGCAAAGAAGAAAAAGAGTGCCGAGGAGAACGAAACCAAGGCAAAAGAAAACGAGGAGGCGCGCAAGGCACGTGAGGCTGAGGAGGCCGAAAAAGCAGCAAAAGCTGAACAGGAAAACGGAGATGAAAACGCTCCGCCTCGTATGAAGGAATAATTTGATCGGGGCGGCCTTGAGGTCGCCCCGATTTTTAAAAATCAACGAAAGGACAAATAAAATGGACACTATTATCAAAAGCACACGCGCCGAGGCCGTTTGCAGAACGCTTGGCGGAGAGCTTATCTCCTATAAGCTTGACGGCAAGGAGTACGTATGGGAGGGAAATGCCGAATATTGGAGCGGACACGCACCGGTGCTTTTCCCGACCGTCGGATCTACCTTCGAGGAGAGTGTAAAGTTCGAGGGTGTTGCATATCCCTTAAAAAAGCACGGCTTTGCAAGAAAGATGGAATTTAAGCTCGTTGAGGCTGCCGCGGACAAGACCGTTTACGAGCTCACCGAGAACGAGGACACCAAGAAGGTATATCCTTATGATTTCAAGCTTCTCATCACCCACAAGATAACCGATGAGGGCTTCTCCACCGAATACAAGGTAGTAAACACCGACACAAAGCCGATTTGCTTCTGCATTGGCGGTCACCCCGGCTTTGCCTGCCCGATAAACGAGGGCGAGCAGTTCTCCGATTACAAGCTCGTATTCGAAAAGGTCGAAAACGAGGATGTTATTTACACTACCAACTACGGCGGAGGTTACATAGACAGCTCGCTTCCCGTTGTTGACAAGCTTAAGAATACGAGCGAGTGGCCGCTTCGTTACGAGGATTACGACGTTGACGCGCTGCTTACCAAGAAGCTCCAAAGCCGCAAGGTGAAGCTCGTACACTCTGTTACCGGCAAGGGAATCGAGCTTGATTTCACCGGCTTCAATGCGCTTGGCGTTTGGACGCCTCCCGGAAAGAAGGCTCCGTTCGTTTGTATCGAGCCTTGGAACGGCCTTCCCGCACATCTCGGTGAAACGGGTAACTTCGAGGATAAGCCTTATGCGATAACGCTTCCTGTCGGCGAGGAGTATACCGTTGGCTACTCGGTCAAGGTCATTGATTGAGGCGTAGTGTAACACCCCCGATGAGCATTTTGGTGTGCTTTGGCTGTTGTGACAATTGCACAAAAATGCCGTTTGTATTTTACACTTTGCACAATTGACAAGGTGTGCCGAGTATGGTATAATTTATATTGTATAGTAAGGACTTGACCTCAATATTTTTTGCGGTTGGCCCAAAAGGAACTAATTTTGAGGAGAATATTATGAGAAAAATTAGATTTACAGCACTTTTGCTTGCGGCGATGCTCGTTACGGCGTCCTGCGCAGGCAACGGAGACGGCGGAGATGATACCTCCAAGACTCCCTCAACGGATACCCCCCCGAGCGTTGCAGACGAGCTCGGACTTCCGGAGGATCTTCGCTTCGACGGTGAGACCTTCCGCCTCATCACAGCGGGTGGCATAATGGAACCTCCGGCATCGGCAGATGACGGCGACATTGTTCAGCAGTCTATTTACAAGCAGATGCTCGACACCTCCGAACGCCTTGGCGTTGAGTTTGAGTTTTACAATGCAAGCCCGTTTGATATTGCATCTACGTGGGTATATACCGCAGTAAACTCGTGGTCTGACGACTACGACGCGGTGTTCTCGGTTGACACGAACGTAAGAACTATGGCTGATATGGGCTTCTTCAAGACCGTCAATGAGCTTCCCTACATTAACCTTGATAACGCTTGGTGGGCAAAGGATTACATAGAGGCTGTATCTCTCGATCCTCACGACCCCTACCTGCTTTTTGGAAGCATTACCTATAATCAGGCGGTTGAGCGTCTTGTTTGTACGACCTTTAACAAGCGTTTGCTTCGTGAGATACACGGACTTGAGGACGAGGACCTCTATCAGATGGTGCTTGACGGAGAATGGACTATTGACAAGTTCATTGAGCTTTCGAGCGGCGTGTATAGTGACGACGGCGACGGTGTTGTCGATAAAGGCGACGTTCACGGTCTTACCTCATCCGCTATTGGTATGTTTGAAAATCTCGTCTACAGCTCCGGACTTGAGTTTACGGGACGCGACGAGAACGACTTCCCCACCCTTGCACTCAATAACGAGAAAACTATCTCGCTTGTTGAAAAGCTGCTCGCACTTTCTAAGGATATTGGATATTTCAACACAAAGGGTATTGACAGCGCAAACGACTACATTGACAAGTTTAAGGCAGGCAACGCGCTGTTTGCGGTAACACGTTTCTTTAACGTGTGGTCCTTAAGCGATATGTCGGATGACTACGGTATGCTTCCGATGCCCAAGTATGACAAGGACACGGAGGGATATACCAGCGTTGTTACCACTTACGTTCAGTGGGGTGCGGTTCCCGTGACCTGCGAGAGGACCGAGATGACCTCCGCTGTACTTGAATGCCTCGCGTACGAGGGATACGAGCACGTGGTTCCTGCATACTTTGAGAATGCGATCAAGCTCAGATATACTCGTGGCGATCTCGGCTACGAAACCCAGATGCTTGACCTTATTACTCAAGGCGCGCGTACCGACTTCCTTTACGTCAACAATCTTGGCGGAATGGGCAATATCTTCAACGATGTTTTCAAGGCGGGAGAGAATATTTTCGCCTCTACATACGACTCTTACGAGGCTGCCGCAAACACAGCTATTCAGAAGATCATCGCAAATGCAAATTGATCGGTTTTCTAACCCTAAAAGACCGCCCGCTTGGGCGGTCTTTTTTGCGTTTGCAGCAAATGAGAAAATCGTGAGAGTTGCACAAAAACGGTCGAGGGCGTTTGTGCACTATCACGGTTGACATTTTGTGCGCAGAATGTTATAATTACTATGTACCACAATTTTGTAATATAGTTGCGATATATTACAAAATAAACCATATTTATGAAAGGATAAAATCTATGAAGAAATTAAGAATTATCGCACTTCTTCTTGCGGCTATGCTCGTAGTTGCCTCCTGCGGTAATACAACAGGCGACAATAACGGCAAGGATAACACGGACAAAACTCCGTCCGCCGGAACCGATAACGTGCTCGGACTTCCCGAGGGACTCGACTATACCGGTGAGACCTTCCGTCTTATCACGGCAGAAGGATATCTTTCTTTGCCCGAAGACTATGATCCCACAGAGGACACGAGCATTATCAATCAGGCTAAGCACAAGCAGTTTATGAACACCACCGACCGTCTTGGCGTTGACTTCGAATATTTCGTAGCAAGTCCTTTTGAGGTTGCGGCTACTTGGGTGTACACTTCCGTAAACTCGTGGTCTGATGACTATGACGCAGTATTTACCGTTGATACAAATATGAGAACGATGGCAGAGATGGGCTTCTTCAAGACCGTCAGCGAGCTTCCTTACGTTAATCTCGACAATCCTTGGTGGAGTAAGGATTATATTGAAGCAGTATCTCTCAATCCCGACGATCCGTATCTCCTGTTCGGTAGCATCACCTACAATCAGGCGGTTGAGCGTATCTGCTGCGTATTCTTCAACAAGCGTCTTCTCGAGGAAATTCACGGTATGAAGGATACTGACATATACGATATGGTACTTGACGGCACTTGGACCATCGACAAGTTCCTCGAGCTTGCAAAGGGTGTATACATCGATAACGGTGACGGTATAAGAAATGGATATGATACCTACGGCTATATCACCGGCGGTCATGATACCCTTAATAACCTTATGTTCAGCTCCGGCCTTGATTTCACTGAGCGTGACGAGGACGGCTTCCCGACTCTTCATATGAACAATGAGCGTACTGTCAGCCTTGTCGAAAAGGTGCTGTCGCTCTTAAATGACGAATCCTACTACGATGCAGCTGCGGATAATCCCGAGGGACTCAACTTCCCTTATGCGCGTAAGTTCGGTGAAGGTAAAGGTCTGTTCCTCATTCAGAGATTCTTCTCCGCAAGGTATAATATGGATATGGCGGACGATTACGGAATGGTTCCGATGCCCAAGTACGACGAGGATACCGACGGATATACGAGCATTGTAACTACCAATGTTCAGTGGGGAGCTGTACCGGTAACCTGCGAGAGAGTTGAAATGACCTCTGCAACGCTTGAAACGCTTGCATACGAGGGTTATCATCACCTCACCCCCGCATACTTCGAGAACAATCTGAAGCTCAGATTTACTCGCGGCGACCTCAGCTACGAGTCGAAGATGCTTGACATTATCGCGGAGAGCGTTGACACCGACTTTATCTACGTTAACACTCTTGGCGGCCTTGGAAACATCTTCAACGAGATCTTTGAGGAGGGAGAAAATATCTTCGCTTCGACTTACGATTCCTATGAGGGTGTAGCACTCGCAAGACTTGAAAAGCTTATTGATGCAGCGCAGAAATAATAAAACTATATGGGAGAGGGTTGTCCGATGGACAGCCCTCTCTTGTTATAAAAATCGGGTGCAACATTGCACAAAAAAGGTGAAGGATATTTGTGCACTATCACGGTTGACACTAAGAGGTACAAAATGGTATAATTGTTTGTGTAAAAATGGCGCCAAATTAACACGCGGTGTGGCGTCTGAAACAATATTTACGAAAGGATAAAATTATGAAAAAATTAAGATTTGTCGCTTTGCTTCTTGCGGCTATGCTCGTGGCATCGTCCTGCGGCGGGGGTAACGGCGATGGCGAAAAGACCCCGTCGGATAAGACGCCCTCGACTGACGCAGTGAACGCTCTCGGACTTCCCGAGGGACTCGACTATACCGGCGAGACCTTCCGTCTCATCTCCGCAGAGGGCTACCTCACTATCGCCGACGATTACGATCCTGCTGAGGATTCGAGTGTGCTCGGTCAGGCGAAGTATAAGCAGTTTATTAACACCACCGACCGTCTTGGCGTAGAGTTTGATTTCTACAATGCGACTCCCTTCGAGGTCGCTTCCACTTGGGTTTATACTGCAGTAAACTCGTGGTCTGACGACTATGACGCAGTATTTACCGTTGATACCAACACAAGAACGATGGCAGAGATGGGCTTCTTCAAGACCGTCAGCGAGCTTCCTTACATTAATCTCGACAAGCCTTGGTGGAGTAAGGATTATATCGAGGCGGTATCTCTTGATCCCGAGGATCCTTACCTCCTGTTCGGCAGCATCACTTACAATCAGGCTGTTGAGCGTATCAGCTGCGTATTCTTCAACAAGCGTCTTCTCGAAGAAATTCACGGTATGAAGGATACCGACATATATGATATGGTTCTTGACGGCACTTGGACTATCGATAAGTTCCTTGAGCTTGCAAAGGGCATATACGTTGACAACGGTGACGGCGTCAGAAACGGATATGACGTCTACGGCTATCTCGCCGGCGGCGATGACCTTAATTCGCTTATGTACAGCTCCGGTCTTGATTTTACCGGACGCGACGATAACGGCTTCCCGACGCTTCAGATGAATAACGAGCGCACCGTCAGCCTTGTTGAAAAGCTTCTTTCGCTTCTTAAGGACGAATCCTACTACGATCCCAATGCAGACAATCCCGAGGGGCTCAGCTTCCCCTATGCACGCAAGTTTGCATCGGGTAACGGTCTGTTCCTCATCCAGAGATTCTTCTCCGCAAGCACCAACGCTGAAATGACCGACGACTTCGGTATGGTTCCGATGCCCAAGTACGACGAGGATACCGACGGCTACACGAGCATAGTTACCACCTACGTTCAGTGGGGTGCAGTTCCGGTAACCGTTGAGAGAACCGAAATGGTTTCCGCAACGCTTGAAACTCTCGCATATGAGGGATACAATCACGTAGTTCCCGCATACTTCGAGAACACTCTCAAGCTCAGATTCACCCGTGGTGACCTCAGCTACGAGTCGCAGATGCTCGATATCATTGCAGAGAGCGTTGACACTGACTTTATCTACGTTAACACTCTTGGCGGCCTTGGCAGCATCTTCAAGGAAATCTTCAAGGAAGGCGAAAACATCTTCGCTTCGACTTACGATTCCTACGCAGGTGTAGCGGAGAGCAAGCTTGAAAAGCTTATTGAGGCGGCACAGTAATAATATAATTATAATTACGAATAAAAGGGCTGTTTTAATTGACAGCCCTTTTGCTTTTTTGTAATCTTGGAGTGCTATTTTATACAAAAAAGCAGCAATGTATTTGTGTGCTGTCGCCGTTGACATTAATCTCTGCGAAATGGTATAATAACTACGTTAGTATATTGTAAATATAGTAAGGCCGTAGAAAAAAACATACGCATAAAAGAAAACTACATTGACAGTTAAATTTCGGAATGCTATAATTAGTGTGTGTATATCGAAAAAAAGCAAGTTTATACAAAAAGAAATCATATTAGCGAAAGGAAAAGTCATGAAGAAATTAAGATTTATCGCACTTCTTCTTGCGGCTATGCTTGTTATAGCATCTTGCGGCGGCGACGGGGGCTCTACGAAGGATCCCTCCGGTAAGACACCCTCAAGTGGTGCAGAGGGCGGACTCGGACTTCCGGAGGGACTTGACTATACCGGCGAGACCTTCCGTATGGTTACCGCAGAGGGCTATCTTGGATTTTTGGATGACTATGATCCAGCAGAGGACTCAAGCGTTATTGGTCAGGCAAAGTATAAGCAGTTTATGAATACGTCCGATCGTCTTGGCGTTGAGTTCGAGTATTTTATCGCACAGCCCTTCGATATTGCGTCTACTTGGATATATACGGCTGTAAACTCGTGGTCTGACGACTATGACGCGGTGTTTACCGTTGATTCTAACGTGAGAACGATGGCTGATATGGGCTTTTTTAAGGCTGTAAGCGAGCTTCCCTACGTTAACCTTGAAAATCCTTGGTGGAGTAAGGATTATATCGAATCCGTCTCCCTCGATCCTCACGATCCATACCTGCTCTTCGGCAGCATTACCTATAATGCAATCGAGCGTCTCGTTTGTGTAACGTTCAACAAACGACTCATGGAGGAGATCCACGGTCTGAAGGATACCGATATTTACGAAATGGTTCTCGATGGCACCTGGACTATTGACAAGTTCCTCGAGCTTGCAAAGGGTATATACATTGACAACGGTGACGGTATCAACAACGCAAAGGACGTACACGGCTACATAACGAGCGGTGTAGATACACTTGTTAACCTTGTATACAGCTCTGGAATTGACTTTACCGGCAGAGATGAGGACGGCTTCCCGACGCTTCAGGTGAACAACGAGCGCAGTATCTCTCTCGTTGAAAAGCTTCTCTCGCTTAAAAACGATGTATCGTACTATGCTGTAACAAAAGACGAATATGACGGAGCAGAGCTCCCGTACGCACGCAACTTTGCAGACGGTAAAGGTCTCTTCCTCGTTCAGAGATTCTATTCTGTAGGCGTTTGCAAGGAAATGGTGGACGATTACGGTATGGTTCCGATGCCTAAGTTTGACGAGGATACCGAGGGTTATACGAGTATTGAGTCCAATCTGGTTCAGTGGGGCGCCGTTCCGGTAACCTGTGAGAGAGTGGAAATGACCTCTGCGGCACTTGAATGCCTTGCATACGAGGGCTATCAGCATCTTACACCCGCGTACTTTGAGAATAATCTGAAGCTCAGATACACGCGAGGCGACCTTGGATACGAGTCACAGATGCTCGATATTATCGTGGAGAGTGCTGATACCGACTTCCTTTACGTAAACACTCTTGGCGGCCTTGGCGACATCTTCAAAGAAGTCTTTAACGAGGGCGAAAATATCTTCGCTTCCACCTACGACTCATACGAGCCTGCAGCACTTATGAAGATCGAAAAAATGATCGAGGCTGCACAGGAATAATACAAGCATAAGAATAACCTCAAAAGGGGTGCCCGCGGGCACCCCTTTTTGTGCTATAAGAATGATTTGTGGGAGTTTTACACAAAAATCACAGAATGCTTGTGTATTGTCACACAAAAAAATGTGGGAAGTTTGTGTATTATTGCAGTTGACACTAATCGGCGCAAAATGGTATAATTGTCCGTGTGTGTATTTTATAATATAGCACCAGTATATCGCAAAAAACACGCGAATGAAAGGAAAATACCATGAAAAAGTTAAGATTTATTGCGCTGCTTCTTGCAGCTATGCTCGTCGTGGCATCCTGCGGCGGCAATGGAGATGGCAACGATAAAAAGGATCCTGACGGCACCAAGCCGGTGACCGGCACGGGTGACGAGCTCGGACTTCCCGAGGAGCTCGACTATACCGGTGAGACATTCCGCCTTATAACGGCTGAAGGATATCTCGAAGCAACCGAAGAAGATAGAGATAACGGTGATATTATCGCGCAGGCAAGATACAAGCAGTTTTTGAACGTTTCTGACCGCCTTGGCGTTGAGTTTGAGTTCTTTAATGCAACCCCATTCGAGATTGCAAGCACTTGGGTGTATACCGCGGTAAACTCTTGGTCGGATGAATACGACGCTGTGTTCACCGTTGACGGCAATATGAGAACTATGGCTGAAATGGGCTTCTTCAAGACTGTCAGTGAGCTTCCTTACGTTAATCTCGACAATCCTTGGTGGAGTAAGGATTATATCGAATCCGTGTCCCTCAATCCCCTTGATCCGTATCTGCTGTTCGGCAGCATTACCTTCAACTCTATCGAGCGCCTTGTTTGCGTAACCTTCAACAAGCGTCTCCTTGAGGAGATCCACGGTATGCAGGACGAGGACATTTACCAGATGGTTATTGACGGCGAGTGGACTATTGACAAGTTCCTCGAGCTTGCAAAGGGTGTATATGTTGATAACGGCGACGGCATTAACAATGGCAGTGACGTTCACGGCTACGTAACCGGTGGCAACGATACTCTCGTTAGCCTTGCATATAGCTCCGGTCTTGACTTCACCGGACGCGATGCAGACGGCTTCCCGACTCTCCAGATGAACAATGAGCGCACCATTACTCTCGTTGAAAAGCTTCTTACACTCAAAAATGACGTAGCGTACTATGATGCAGCCAAGGATAACGATGCAGCTATTACGTTCCCTTATGCGCGTAACTTCGCCGAGGGCAACGCACTCTTCCTTGTTCAGAGATTCTTCACTATCCCCGTATGTAACGAAATGGCAGACGACTACGGTATGGTTCCGATGCCCAAGTTTGACGAGGACACCGACGGTTATACAAGCATAGTATCCACGAACGTTCAGTGGGGCGCTGTTCCGGTAACCTGCGAGAGAGTTGAGATGACCTCTGCAACGCTTGAGGCGCTTGCATACGAGGGCTATCAGCATCTCACCCCCGCATACTTTGAGAACACTCTTAAGCTCAGATATACCCGTGGCGACCTTGGCTACGAGGCACAAATGCTTGACCTTATAGTAGAGGGTGCAGACACCGACTTTATCTACGTAAACAGCCTTGGAGGACTCGGAAGCATTTTCGGAGAAATTTTTGAGGAGGGCGAAAACATCTTCGCTTCTACCTACGACTCCTACGAGCCCGCAGCACTTGTAAACATCGAAAAGATGATTGCCGCTGCACAGGAATAATAGCATAACACAAGCGAAAGGGCCGCTCGATAGAGCGCTCCTTTTAATAGAAAAAGCCGAGATCTTGCTCTCGGCTTTGCTTGTTATATGCTTGCAACGATTGCGATGGCACCGTTTGAGTGCATTGCAAACTCGCCCATTCCTGCGGGAATGTAATACGTAGTACCCTTGTTAAAGGAATATTTCTCGCCGCTGTATACTATTTCGCCATCGCCCTCTATGAAGGTTATAGAGAGAAAGCTCGAGGCGTCCGCATTAAGCGTAAGATTTGTGAACTCGTATTTGTTTACAGTGAACTTGTCGCACGAACAGAGAAGCGAGGCGGTACGCGTACCCGCGTTTGCAAAGCGAAGCGCGTCGATTTCAGCCTCGGTGTAGTTTACGATAATGTCCTTTGCTTTTTCAACGTGCGTTTCACGCGGCTTACCGTCCTTGCCGAGTCTGCCGTAGTCGTAAACACGGTAGGTGACGTTGGAGTTCTGCTGAATCTCGCAGATGAGAATGCCCGAACCGATAGCGTGAACGAGGCCCGACGGGATAAAGTATACGTCGCCTGCATTTACCTTCACGCGGTGCAGGAGATTTTCAACCGTATTATCTGCAACAGCCTTATCGAATGCTTCCTTGGTGTAATCCGCGGACAGACCGTATACGAGCTCTGCGCCCTCGTCTGCCTCGACTATGTACCAAACCTCGGTCTTGCCGAACTCGCCCTCGTTTTTAAGCGAATATTCGTCAGAGGGATGTACCTGAATAGAAAGGCGGTCGCACGCATCGATAAATTTGATGAGGAGCGGGAAGCGGTCGCCGTTATAGCTCTCGCCGATAACGCCATAGCCGGCTTTGTCGATGAATTCTCCGAGCGCCATACCGGCGTATTCGCCGTTTTCGATGACGTTCATACCGTCGGGACGTACGGTAAGCTCCCAGCTTTCAGCGAGCTTTTCAAACGGCGCGGATTTGCCGTAGGATTTTTTGAGCTTTTCGCCGCCCCAGATTATTTCCTTAACGGCGGGTGCGAGTTTCATAGGATAGAGATTCATAGTGTGCCTCCAATAAAATGATGATGTATAATTGTTTTTTGTTTGCAAATACTTTAAGTGTAAATTTCATATACGGTGAAATTTCGAAAAATCGAGGCGCCAAGCGCCAAAAGGAGCATTTATAATGAATAACGAAAAGAATCGTTTTGAAAACAACAATCAGAACAACAACCAGAATAAGAACCAGAACAGATCCGAGCAGAACCAGAACAACAACCAGAACAAGAACCAGAATCAGAACAAGTCGTCCGAAAACAAGAATAGTAACAAGTCGGAGAACCGATTTTAAGTTCTACTATTAACTCCCGAGCGTGCGGTGCCAAAACGTGCCGCGCGCTTTTATTTTTCTCTTTGGGAGAGTATCGCTTCTGCGACGGTGAGGTCGGTCGGCGTGGTTATTTTGATATTTTCTCTGCCAACGTCGGTGAGCTTCACGCGAAAGCCGACGTGCTCGGCGAGCGCGTTATCGTCGGTAGCGGTAAAGCCCTCGTCCTTGCAAACGTATGCTGCCGCGCGGTAAAGCTCGGTTTTGAATATTTGCGGCGTCTGCACCGTCCACAAATTCTCGCGCTCGACGGTTTCGGTGATGAAGCCGTATTTGTCCGCGCGCTTGATGCTGTCGGTTGCCATAGTTGCCGCGGTAGCCGCGCCGTACGCGTATGCGTCGTGAAGAACTGCGTCGATGTTTTCCACGGTGATAAGGCAACGCGCGCCGTCGTGTATAGCGACGAACTCGCATCGGTCGTCTATCGCCTCAAAGCCGCAAAGCACGGAGTCCTGACGCGTCTGTCCGCCCTTTACAACTGCGGATATTTTGGTAATCCCGTACTCGCTCGCATATCGCTCGTACTCGCCCATTTCTTCTTTACGGGCGACTATGATTATCTCGTTTATTTTATCGCATTTTTCGAACGCCATAAGCGTGCGTGCGACGACGGGTATGCCGCAAAGCGTGAGATGCTGTTTGGTCTTGCCCGACGCATCCTGCATACGCGTTCCCTTGCCTGCGGCGACGATTATCGCCGAGGTGAAATGCGGCGTGTTAGCCGTTTTCGAGAGCGTCCTGACAAGTGAGGCGATCCCTTTGGCTGATATTTTCATAGTGCGGCACTCCTTTCGCGGTAGTAGTCATACATCTATTATACCACAAATTTGCGCCAATGAGTGAACAAAATAAAAATTTCGTGTGGGAAATAAGCGCGGCACCGCTTTTGGCGGTGCCGTACGTATCAGTTTGCGAAATATTCGATTACAAAATCGGGAACTCTGCCGATGAGGAAGCGGAAGGTGTAATTGTTTGTATAGGTGTATACGTCTTCGGGTGCCTTTTCCTTTACTTCGGTCGTATACGTGCCGTTTTCGTCGTAGTAATACTCTACGTTGTAGGAGTCCTTTACCTCGAGCTCATACGATACGCTGTAATCGGTGTCGGTGAAGGTGAACGGCGAGTAATCGCTGCCAAACGGATTGTCGGCTGCCTTGAGTGCTTCGAGGATTTTGTCTGTGTCAGTCACAAAAAGCGTTTTGGCTTCTCCGTTTTCGTACTTGGTGACCTTCATAGATTTAATAGCGCGAGCGAGGTTTTCGAGCATCTTATCCTGCGTCATTGGCATAAATTTATTCTCAACGTAGCGCTCCTGAAGCTCGGTCATCGAGGTGAATAGGGGGAACGTCACGTCGGTGCTCGTGCCATACTCGTACACGTAAAGGCTTCCGAAGGTCTGCTGCTGGAAGAAATCGAAGTCGACGTTTTTGTTCTCCTCGAGAAGAAGGTCAAGGCCAAGATCCAATGCACGAGGAGCGGTAGCTGTAAGCGTGTCGAAGTCCCAGCTCCTATTGCCTGTGTAGTGGTCGTATACCGCGCCGTCGGTCGCTGCCATAAGGTTCGGGACGTATATCATCATATGACCGGCGTCGTCGATCTTATCAAGCGCGGTGGCGTACTGCGCCTTGAACTGCTCGCTGTTGAGAAGCGTCTTAAACTCGTCGATGAAATCGTTCGAATTGTAGATTCGCACGAACTTTGCAACGGGAACGCCGATTTTCGGGTAAAATACTATCTGAATGCGCTTGGCACTTGAATAGTAGTAGGGATCGTCAGGAACTGCACTCGAAAGGAAATAGTTGTTTAGTGAGTTGTAGCTATAGCCGTGCACGCCCTCGGTGTAGACCGTACGCATAGCATCTATGACTTCTTTATCGGTAAATTCCATCGTGCCGCCTGCACCGTCGAAGTTTATCTCGATACGCGAGGTAAATGCGGTAGAGGGGACGTTTGTGTTGATGCCGAACGCATTTGTTACGAGGATAATAAATGCAGTAGCCGCACACGCGCCGAATATGCAGAGGCCCTTCCAGCCCTTGAACATAGAGCGCGCGGTTTTTTGGAGTATGGTGTTAGCGAGCATAAACACGAGTATAGCGCCGCAGATCATACCGAACACCGTCCAGAACATATCGTCCATAATGAAGTAGAACAGAAGTCCACCGCCGAGTGTGCCGAGAAATACGAGAACGTATTTTATAACCTCGCCGAGAGGGGTAAATACGACGGGTGTGCCTGCGCGCTCACTCTTTCTCTTCATGTAGACAACGTAGGAAACAAACAGCATCAGCGCTGACAGAAGCAGTAAGAGCAGGGCTTCGAATATAAGCAGCGGCTCTGTGTTGAGTACAAGGCGAAGCGCGGGGGTGCTTTTTTCGAAGAAGGTAGAGGTCAAATAGAAATCGGTCCACATATTTTGGCTGAAGATAGAGATAAAAGCTACAGAAAGAAGATAAGCTACGGGAACTATAAACACCGCCACGAGGGTGAGTGTAAGGTGAACGGCGGTGAGGCCGCTTGCCATACCGACGAGAGTTGAAAGCGAGAAGAAGAATATCGAGTAGATAAACGCTTCCGCGCTCATTATAAGCATATTAACGGTCAACAGCTCGCTGACAAGCCCGTTTGCCGCGAAAATCACAAAGGTAAAGAGGGCGTTGAAAAGATAAGGGAGCGCAACGGCGAGCGCCGAAACTGCAAGCTGTGTTACAAAAAGGCGTCCGCGCTTTACGGGAAGGCTGTGATAAAAGTCGATAGACACCTTGCTTTTAAGGTACGCGAAGCGTGCACAGGATACGACCACGCCAAATATCGAGGTGGCGATTATCACAAAATATCGAATAGTGAATATCCAATCCTCTGCAAAGATCACCTTGAGCCTTTCAATATCCTTAACATCAAGCGGAGTACGGTCGGATATGGTCATCATAACGGGCACGGGCAGGATAAAGAACAGTATTATCGTAAACAGCAGCGTTGTCGTCCAGAATTGACGCGCGGTGAATCCGAACAACGCTCCAAATCCTGCGCGCTTCTTATTAGTATTCAAGCTTTGAGAAGTCATAGCCTCTTTCCTCCATTTCGCTTATGAATATCTCCTCGAGGGTGAGCGGTACAGTTTCATAGAAGGTGGGATTGCGCTCTGTCATTGCTGTGTTTATCTCATCGAGCGTGCCGCGCGCGATAAAGGAAACAACGCTTCCGCGCTTTTGATATGCAAGTATCTTCATAGGAACGAGCGCGCTTGCGTCGAAGTCCTCACTAAATACTGCCTGAACCTTATGAAACTCCGATTTCATATCGTCAAGCTCGCGAACGAATAAGAGATCGCCCTTGTGTAAAAGTCCGACCGTGTCGCATATGTCCTCCATCTCGCGAAGATTGTGAGAAGCGATAATGGTGGTCATACCGCCCTCTATTGCCTCCTCGGCTAATATGCGTTTTACAAGCTGACGTACGACGGGGTCAAGTCCGTCGAAGGTTTCGTCACAAAGCAGATATTTAGGCTTTGCGGATACGCCGAGCATAACGGAAGCCTGCTTTTTCATACCCTTCGAGAAGGTGTTTATTTTGCGGTCGCAGTCGAGCGTGAAGATGCTTTGTAGCTTTTTGAAGGTTTCGTCCGAGAAGCCCGTGTAAACGGTCTTATAAAGCTTTCGCATATCGTTGATCGTACAGTGCGGCAGAAAAAATTGCTCGTCGGACAGATATACGATATCCTGCTTTGCAAGGTCGTTTTCCCAGACAGCCTCACCGTCGTATGTAACCTCGCCCTCCTCGGGCTTGATAACCCCGCAGAGTATGCGAAGCAAAGTAGACTTACCCGAGCCGTTCGAGCCGATAAGTCCGAATATAGAGCCGTCTTTAACGGTAGCGCTTACGTTTTCGAGCGAGCGTACCTTACCGTAGCTCATACTTACGTTCTTTATTTCAATCAACTGTTATCCCTCCAAATCTTGTCGGCAAGCGCGGATATATCCGCTTTATTCAAACCTGCCTGCTTTGCGTCAGAAAACGCTTTTTCTATCTCGGAAAGAATGACCTCGCGCTCGAGTGAGCGCAGGCTCTCAACGTTGTTAGTCACGAAGCTGCCGCGTCCCTGCATCGAGTATATGATGCCCTGACGCTCAAGCTCGGCATATGCCTTTTGAATGGTGTTGGGGTTTATCGCAAGCTCAACGGCGAGCGTGCGTACACCCGGGAGCTGCTCATCGGGTGCAAGTATGCCGCGAAGGACAAGACTTTTTATATTGTCCGTAAGCTGCTCGTATATCGGCTTGCGATCTCGCGTGTCAACGCTTATGACACTCATTCACTGACCTCCTTTGCGGTTTGATAGTGTACTATCTGTATTAGTACACTTGTATTATAGCATATGCGCCATATATTGTCAAGCGAATTTGGGAAAATACACAAATTGTTAAAAAATGCCCGTTACCTCTTGAAATATTTCACACAATATATTACAATATAATAAAACACGATTTTTTGGAGATGAGTTTATGCGAATTATTATCGTAGGTTGCGGAAAGGTCGGCGACCTTTTGACCTCATATATTTCAAAGGAGGGACACGACGTCGTCGTTGTCGACACCGATCAGGCGCTTATTGAAGATATAGTAAACGAATATGACGTCATGGGCGTTGTGGGTAACGGTGCGTCGCGCGCGGTACAGCTTGAGGCAGGCGCCGACAAGGCAAATTTGCTTATTGCCGTGAGCGCCTCGGACGAGCTTAATCTGATGTGCTGTATCGTTGCGCGCAAGCTGGGTACGCGTCACGCCATTGCGCGTGTCCGCAATCCCGAGTATTCGGAGCAGATACAGTTTATGCGCGGCGAGTTTGGACTTTCGATGGCGGTAAACCCCGAGTACGATGCTGCGAAGGAAATTTTCAGGATTTTACGTTTCCCTGCGGCGCTGAAGGTTGATACATTCTGCAAGGGCAGGGTTGATCTCGTTGAGGTAAAGATCGACGAAAATCACCCGCTTTGCGGCAGACCTCTGCGAGAGCTTGGCTCGGGACTTGGTGTAAACGTGCTTGTGTGCGCGGTAAAGCGCGGCGACAGTGTAACTATCCCGTCCGGCGATTTCACGCCGCTCGCGGGCGACATCATACACATAACAGCATCGCACAACGACCTTGTGAGCTTCTTCAAAAAGCTCGGCGTTACGGATAAGCGTATCAGGAGCGTAATGCTCGTGGGAGGTGGAAATCTCGCTTACCACACGGCAAAAATGCTCGAGAGCACGGGTATAGAGGTGAAGGTGGTAGAGCGCGATACGGAGCGCGCAAATCAGCTTGCGGAGCTGCTCCCCAAGGCGATGATAATAAACGGTGACGGTACGGACAGTGACCTTCTTCTTGAAGAAGGACTTGACGGTGTCGACGCACTCGTTTCGCTTACGGGAATTGATGAGGAGAATATCATAATCTCGATGTTTGCGTCCAAGCGAAACGTCGACAAGGTCATCACGAAGATAAACCGTCCGAGCGTTATGAAGCTCTTATCGAGCATCGGACTTGAGTGCGTCGTATCGCCGAAATACGTCACGGCGAACAACATTTTGCGCTATCTTCGCGGACTTGAGCATTCCGACAACAGTATTATACAGACGCTTTACAAGATAGTTGACGATCAGGCGGAGGCTATAGAATTTGTCGCGGCAGAGGGCTTTGACGCGCTCGGCGTGCCGATAAAGGAAATGAAGATAAAGAAGAATATTCTCCTCGCGTGCATTATCCGCGGCAGTAAGATAATCTATCCTCACGGCGATGATACTATCGAGCTTGGTGACACGGTTATTGTCGTTGCAAAGAGCGAGGCTGCGGTACACGATCTTGACGATATTCTGCTCGGGAACTGATGGTGATTTAAATGAATTATAGAATGATTGCCTACATTATCGGGCAGATTGTACGCGTCGAGGGTATACTTATGGCGCTGCCGCTTATATGCGGTCTTATATACGGCGAGGGCTTACAGCTCGGATTTCTGATCCCGATAATAGTTGCTCTTGCTTTAGGCACTGTATTCACGATAAAAAGGCCTGAAAACTCATCCATATATGCCAAGGAGGGCTTCGTTTCCGTTGCGCTTTCCTGGATAATTATGTCGCTCATCGGCGCTTTGCCCTTTGTTATCGGCGGCTATACAAAATCGTTTGTTGATGCACTCTTTGAAACGGTTTCGGGATTTACCACGACGGGTGCGAGTATTTTGACTGATATCGAGGCACTCGACCGCAGTATACTTTTCTGGCGCAGCTTTACACATTGGATAGGCGGTATGGGCGTACTCGTTTTCGTGCTTGCGATACTGCCGCAGGCGGATACGCGCTCGGTAAAATTAATGCACGTTATGCGTGCCGAGGTGCCCGGTCCGAAGGTTGGTAAGCTCGTTTCCAAAATAAGCCGCACCGCTCGCATTATGTATGGCATATATATGGTTTTAACACTTGCGGAGGTAGCCTTATTGCTTTTTGGCGGTATGCCGCTGTTTGACAGCCTCGTGAATTCCTTCGGCACGGCAGGTACGGGTGGATTCGCTATTAAAAATGCAAGCATCGCGGCGTATGACAGTATGTACGTCGATTACGTGATAAGCATTTTTATGCTGCTTTTCGGTGTTAACTTCAACCTCTACTATCTTATCATAATCGGTCAGGGAGTGCAGGCACTGAAGGGCGAGGAGCTTCGCTGGTACGGCATTATAGTTGCAAGCTCGACGGCGCTTATCGCGTGGGATATCTTCCGCGTCTACGGTAGTGTTGGAGAGTCGATACGCTACGCGCTTTTTCAGGTTTCGTCCATCATCACGACGACGGGGTTTGCTACTGCCGACTTTGATACGTGGCCTGTTTTGTCAAAGGCAATACTTGTGTTGCTTATGTTCTGCGGCGCGTGTGCAGGCTCGACGGGTGGCGGAATCAAGGTGAGCCGTGTGCTTCTTCTTATAAAAACGGGACTTCGCGAGATAAAGTATATGCTCCATCCGCGTGCAGTCGGTGCGGTAAAGATAGAGGGTAAGCCCGCGGAAGCGGACATTATACGAAGCGCGACATCGTTTATCATAGTTTATATGATGCTTTTTGTCGTATCCTTCTTCGCACTTACGTTTGCCGAGGAATGTGACCTTGTGACGGGCTTTACGGCAGTGTCGGCGTGTATCAACAATATCGGCCCAGGCCTTGGCGCGGTCGGTCCGGCGGGTAATTTTTCAGCGTTTACGCCGTTTGTGAAGCTGCTTCTGTCCTTCGATATGCTTGCAGGCAGACTTGAGATATTCCCGATGATAATGCTGCTTGCTCCGTCAACGTGGAGAAGGGCGTAAAGGTTAGGAATCTCCACGCAGCTGCTAATAATATCCATTGTATAAAAAACATGCGTATGGTATACTGTCTTTGTAATTATAATTTTCGGAGGATACAACAATGACAGAGATGAAAATGAAACTTCTTCCATCCGTTGAGAAGTGCTTTTTGGATGAAGATATAGACAGCAAGTATGAGCTTAAGCGTGTATCTATGCTTCGCAATGAGCGTCTTTCCTTTCAAGTCGCATATACCTGCGATAGCGACGGAAAGGTGCTTGCGCTCCGCAGCGATCTTCGCTTTGAGGGGGCGCTTGCGGATAAGATAAGCGTTTCGCGAATCGAGCTGATTCCCGTACTCGTTCCGTCGTATCCGTGGACTGTAGACGACGATTACCTTCGTCGCGAGCCCGGACTTTATCCTGATTTATTATTGCCGTTTGATCTCGAGAAGGAGAAGGTTGCAGTAGCGTTCAGACAGCTTCGCTCGCACTACGTCACTATCGAGGATACGGACGGTATTGAACCCGGTGAATATGAGCTTACGGTTATTCTTACCTGCGGCGAGCTTGAAGAGCGTGCCGTGCTCAAGGTTACCGTTCTCGATGCATTTTTGCCGGAAATGAATATGCCGTACGCGCATTGGTTCCACGGTGACTGTATCGCTGCATATTATCAGTGCGAGGTGTTTTCCGAGCGTTATTGGGAGCTTATCGGCAATTATATGGATGCTGCGGCAAGATGCGGCGTTAACACTATGCACACGCCAGTGCTTACTCCGCCTACCGAAACGACGTTCGGTACAGAGCGTCTGACCGTGCAGCTCGTTGACGTTTTCGTAAATAACGGCGAGTATTCGTTTGGATACGGCAAGCTTGACAGATATATAGCGATGGCAAAGCAGCGCGGTATGAGATATTTTGAAATATCGCACTTTTTCTCGCAATGGGGCTCGAATTGGTCGCCTAAGGTTATGGCAACAGTCGACGGCGAGTACAAGAAGATATTCGGCATCGAGCCGAACGCGCTCGGCGATGAATACAGACGCTTTATCAGAGCCTTTATCAGCGGACTTCTCGAGCACCTTAAAGAACTGGGTATCGATAAAAACTGCTTCTTCCACGTGCTCGACGAGCCGAAGGCAGACGACCTTGAGGGCTACCGTGCGGCGATGGATATGATAAGCGATCTGCTCGAGGGCTACACCATTATGGACGCGATATTTACATACGACGTCTACAAGGCGGCGGGCGTTCAGACTCCCGTTGTCGAGAGCCACAATATACAGCCGTTTATTGATAACAACGTGCCGAATCTTTGGACGTACAACTGCCAGGGACAGCATACCGACGTTGCAAACCGCTTCGTTGCAATGCCCGGCCGTCGTACACGTATTATGGCGGCACACCTCTTCAAATTCAAAATCGCCGGATTTTTACAGTGGGGCTTTAACTATTGGCACTATGTCGGCGGAGGCGTGAACAACCCGTTCTACGATCCGTGCTGCGGCTATTTCGGTCAGGCAGGCGACCACTTCTCGGTTTATCCCGGTCCCGACGGAAAGGCACTTTACACGCTTCACAGCGAACAGTTCTATGATGCACTTCAGGACCTTCGTGCGATGCAGCTTCTTGAAACAAAGATCGGTCACGATGCTGTGGTTAAGCTTATCGAAGAGGACTGCGACGAGCCGATGACTTTCAAGCGCTATCCTCGCACGATCGACTACGTGCTGGGTATGCGAGAGAGAATAAATGAGGCTATCGCTTCCAAATAAGCGCACATTAAAGAAAACTCCATTAAAATGCGAAAAATCTCCATTGAAAAAGGCAATAGCGTGTGATATACTGCCATAGGAATAATATTTTGGAGGGCAGCCAAATGTTTGAAGTAAGATCAAAGATTATTTCTTCTCTTGAAAAGTGCTTTCTTGACGAAAAGCTTGAGGGTAAGCTTGAGATAAAGGAGCTGTCGATGCTCCGTAACGAGCGACTTTCCTTTCAGCTTGCATACGAGGCTGTTTCGGACTTAAGAGTGCCTGCACGTAGATGGACGCTTGACGTTGAAGGTCCGCTCGCTGACAAGATAAAGGTGTCGAGAGTTGAGCAGGTTCCTGTAACGCTTACCTCGTGGTATTGGACCGTGGACGACGATTATCTTCGCCGTGAGCCGGGCCTTTATCCTGACCTTCTTCTTCCGATGGATCTCAAGGATGATACCGTTACCATAGTTGTGGGACAGCTTCGCACCCACTACATTTCAATCGAGGACGAGAACGGTCTTGAGCCGGGCGAGTACGACGTTACTCTCGTGCTTAAGTGGAAGGATGAAGAGGTAAGAAACACTATCAAGATCAAGGTTATCGATGCCTTCCTTCCCGAGATGAAGCTTACACATACCGAGTGGTTCTATACCGACTCTATCGCCGCTTACTATCAGTGCGAGCTCTTTTCCGAGCGCCATTGGGAGCTTATCGGCAACTTTATGGATGCGGAAAGAAAGTGCGGTATCAACACTTCCTTCGTTTCTATGTTCACTCCTGCAACGGATATCAGAGAGGGTACCGAGCGCCCCACGACACAGCTGGTTGACGTATATCTTAATAATGGCGAATACTCCTTTGGCTACGAGCGACTCGATCGCTATATCGCTATGGCGAGAGCGCGCGGCTTCAATAAGTTTGAAATGTCGCACTTCTTCGCACAGTGGGGCTCAAACTGGCCGGTTAAGGTTATGGCTACCGTTGACAGTGAATACAAGAAGATCTTCGGCGATGAGCCCAACGCTCTCGACGGCGAATATGAGGTGTTCCTCAGAGCATACCTTAAGGATCTCTTGGCGCATCTTAAGTCGCTTGACATTGACGAGAAGAACTGCTTCTTCCACTTGCTCGACGAGCCGAAACCCGATGACCTCGAGGGCTACCGTGCGGCGAAGAATATGATCGCAGATCTGCTTGAGGGATATACAACTATGGATGCTGTATCGACATACGAGTCCTACAAGACCGCGGAGATCCACACCCCCATTCCCGAGAGCCACAACATCGAACCGTTTATAGAAAAGAACGTAACTCCTCTTTGGACGTACATCTGTCAGGGACAGCACACCGACGTTTCCAACCGTTTTCTTGCTATGTCCGGTCAGCGTACCCGTATACTCGGAGCGCAGCTCTTTAAGTTTAACATAACCGGATTCTTGCAGTGGGGATTCAACTATTGGTATGCCCACGGCGCGCGTCCGAACAACCCGTTTATCGATCCGTGCTGCGACTATTTCGGTCAGGCGGGCGACCACTTTATGGTTTATCCCGGTCCCGACGGAAAGGCGCTTTACACGCTTCACGGCGAGCATACAAACGAGGCGTTTCAGGACATTCGCGCGATGGAGCTGCTTGAAACAAAGATCGGTCACGATGCGGTGGTTGCTATTATCGAAGATGGGTGCGGCGAGCCGATGACGTTCAAAAAATATCCTCGAGACGTCGAATATATGCTCGGTATGCGTGAGCGCATAAATAAGGCTATCGAGGCTGCTGAATAAATACGTATGTAAATCCCCGATTAGTGTTGACAAAAACACGTCGGGGATTTATAATATATATGGTGAGTTTTGTCTGTTTAGCGCGAGCTTTGATACGCATTTTGATAGTATAGACAAAACTAAATGGAAAAATTGTGTAGGTTGTTCAAATTCATCATTATATTTTCCGCTTTGAACATAAACTTTGGCATATTCGATATTTACTAAACTAAAGAAAAATGATACAATATATATAATGTGTACTTTTATACACGTTGAGTTGGCATTTTTTCTTCAGTGAGATCCAGAGGTGTTCAAAGTGGATAGCAAAATTAAGCGACGCGTCGGCATTATGACGCTTGGCTGTAAGGTTAACCAATACGAAAGCACGGCTATAGCCGAAGAGTTTGAGAAGCACGGCTTCACTATCGGTAAATTTTCCGAAAAGTGTGGCGTTTATATTATAAATTCCTGCACCGTTACCGCTGAAAGCGACAGAAAAACACGTCAGATGATAAGACGTGCCGCAAGGCACAATCCCGAGGCGTACGTTCTTGTTACGGGCTGCTATGCGCAGCTTAACGCAGCCAAGGCTGCAGGCATAGACGGAGTTGACTTCATTTGCGGAAACTCCAACAAAACGCGTCTTGTGGACGCAGCGCTCGGGCTTATCGCCTCGGGCGAGAAGAACGGCAGCGCGGACATCAAGGTCGACAACATTATGGAGGCGAACTTCGAGCCGATGACCATACACTCCTCGGAGCGCACACGCGCCTTTGTAAAAATCGAGGACGGCTGTGATAATCGCTGTACCTACTGCATTGTGCCGTCGGCTCGCGGCAAGGTACGCTCCAAGCTTCCCGAGGACGTTCTTGCGGAAATTCGCGGGCTTGTCAGAAACGGGTACAAGGAGATCGTTCTGACGGGTATTGAAACCGCATCCTACGGAAAGGATTTCGAGGACGGTTACCGACTTATCGACCTTCTCGAGGAGGTAGACAAGCTTTCGGGCGTCGAGCGCATCAGACTTGGCTCGCTTGATCCGTCGATACTGCGTCCTGAGTTTGTAGAACGCATTTCAAAACTTGAGCACTTCGCCCCCAATTTCCACATTTCGATGCAGTCGGGCTGTGATCGCATACTCTCGCTTATGAAGCGTAAATATAACACCTCTATGGTCGAGAGATACGTCAAGGACCTTAGAGAGAAGATGCCTGACGTTACGTTCTGCGCGGACTTTATTGAGGGCTTTCCGACGGAAACCGAAAAGGATTACCTCGAAACCGCGGAGTTTGTCAAGCGTATCGGTTTTACACATTTGCATATTTTTCCGTATTCGAGGCGTACGGGTACGGTTGCCGCCGAAATGGACGGTCAGGTGCCCGACGTTATAAAGACGGAGCGCGCGTCAAGGCTTGACGCTCTTCAGCGCGAGTGTGCATACGAGCGCGCGAAGGAATACATCGGCACGCACAAGGAGGTCCTGTTCGAGCTTTGCGAGGACGGACGCGCTATCGGACATACGCCGGAATTTTTAGAGGTCGCGGTAATAACGGGCGACGATTTACATAACGAGATCAAGACTGTTAAGTTAAACGGCTACGAGAACGGCGTTTTCACGGGATTTATTGTCTAACTATCAAACACGCAACGCCAAAGATATGGCAATCTGACGTTTGCCGCAAAATGGTCGCCCAGGTGCCGACACGGGTGTCGGCGAGGTCCCCAACTACCAAGAGCGCGGATTACAGTTTAGCCAAACACGCTGTCAGCGAAAGCGTTATATAAAGTTTTTGCGGAGCTTTTTTCAAAAAGCGACCGCGTCCCCCTTAACATAGAAAATATTAACATAAGGAGTCGGAATATGGTTTACAGAATATTTGTTGAAAAGCAGCCTGCGCACGCAGTTGAAGCGAGATCGCTTTTTGCGGACATCCGCGAAAATCTTATGATCACCTCGCTTACGTCGCTTCGCGTGCTCAACCGCTACGACATCGAGGGAATCTCCGAGGA
>JAZSJI010000090.1:0-6378 GCA_045534235.1 Candidatus Flemingiibacterium sp.
CTTTGCCGCAGCTTTGGACGCAGGCGGCAAGATCACCGCCGCAAGCAGCGATTGCCTTGAGGTGAATTTTACCTTCGACACGGCAGGCGCGTCCGCTTTTGATCCTACTAAAACACTTCTGACCAAGCGTGAGCAGGGCGACGACTATAATATGGTCGAATACGGCGGTGCGGGGAAGGAATGGTATGCGCAGGCGGCAGCCTTTGACGCGCTCTCTATTGGCAAGAGCATATCCGACATAGGCTTGCTTGCCGGCACTGAAAATCACGGTAACGGCGAGCTTATAGCGGCAGGCTGTACGATTAAGGTTGACGGATTTATAAGGGCGGCATCAAAGCTTGGTTAAAACAAAAAAGAGGTAACCGACAAGGTTACCTCTTTTGAAACTTTATGAGATTATACGCCAGAGTAAGCCGCAAAGCCGCAGTCGATGGGAAGAACCACGCCCGTGATCGCCGAAGCAGAGCGCTCGTCGCAGAGGAAGAGCGTTGCACCGAGAAGCTCGTCTGCATCTACGAAGCGATCCATCGGAGTTCCCCTCAGTATCTTTGCACTGCGTGCGGTAGGAGTACCGTCCTCGTTGAAGAGGAGTGCCTTATTCTGCGCGGAAACGAGGAAGCCGGGGGCGATCGCATTGCAGCGAATACCCGTGCCTGCAAAGTGAGTTGCGAGCCACTGCGTAAAGTTGGAGATACCCGCCTTAGCCGCGGAGTATGCGGGAATCTTGGTAAGCGGCGTGTACGCATTCATCGAGGAAATATTGAGGATACAGCCGGATTTCTTTGCAACCATATCCTTTGCAAATGCCTGAGTGGGGAGAAGCGTTCCCTGGAAGTTTAATTTGAAAACGAAGTCAACGCCCGATGCGTCGAGGTCGAAGAAGGACTTGCCGCCTTCCTTCGCCTCGTGCTGATACTCGTTATCGGTAGTTGCACGGAGATTGTTTCCGCCTGCGCCGTTTACGAGAATGTCACAAGCACCGAGGTCACGCACAACTGCGCTGTGTACCTCCTCAAGTGCCTCGGGATCGAGTACATTTGCCTTGTAGCCCTCGCAGATGTAGCCTTCTGCCTTAAGCTCGTCGGCAAGCTTCTTTACTGCGTCCTCATTAAGGTCAAGTGCAGCTACCTTTGCGCCCGACTGTGCGAATGCACGAGCCATAGCACCGCAGATAAGTCCGCCTGCGCCCGTTACTACTACTACCTTACCGGTGTAATCAATATTGAGTGGAAGATTTGCCATTGTTTTATCTCCTTAAAAATTATTTGTCGAATTTTTCAAGACAGTCCCAAACGCCGAGCATATACATTATGCCGAGCGCGCGGTCGTAAAGACCGTAACCGGGTCGCACGTTGCCGGGACCCTCGTCCCAAAGATGTCTGCCGTGGTCGGGGCGGATATAGCCCTCAAAGCCGCAGTCGTGATAAGCCTTAAGGATTTCGAGAATACCCGTATCTCCGTCGCAATCTCTGTGGCTTGCCTCGGAGAAGTCGCCGTTTTCGAAATGCTTTACGTTTCTGATGTGCGCGAACGCGATTCGGTCGCAGTGCTTTCTGACTATATCAGCGACGTTATTGTTCGGGTCTGCGTTAAGGCTTCCCGAGCAAAGCGTGAGGCAGTTGTACTCATCGTCCACCATCTTTAAAAAGCGGTCGATGTTCTCCTCGTTTACGAGAAGGCGGGGAAGACCGAAAATATCCCACGGGGGATCGTCCATGTGTATAGCCATTTTGATGTCGCACTCACGGCAGGTGGGCATTATCGCCTCGAGGAAATACTTGAGGTTTGCCCAAAGCTTTTCGTGGTCAACGTCCTCGTAGGCCTTGAAGAGCTCGTCAAGCTTCGCCATACGCTCTGGCTCCCAACCGGGGAAGGACATATTGTACTTCTCGGTGAAATCGAGGATATACTTCGCCATAGCGTTGTAATCGTCCTGAATCATATTCTTTTCGTAGAAAAGGGCAGTGGAGCCGTCGCCTACGGGGTGGAAGAGATTACTTCTCGTCCAGTCAAATATGGGCATAAAGTTATAGCAGATGACCTTTACGCCGAATTTCGAGAGATTTCTGATACACTGCTTGTAATTCTCAATATACATATCTCTCGTTGGCAGGCCTATCTTGATGTCGTCGTGTACGTTTACCGACTCAACGACGTCCATATTGAAGCCGTATTCGTCGAGCTGGCGCTTGACCTCGGCGATCTCCTCGATCTCCCCGTCCTCACCGTGCACGCTGTGGTGCAGTGCCCAGCTGATGCCGCTAACACCCGGGATCTGCTTGATGTCGGAGAGCTTTATTTTGTCGTTGCCCTCTCCGTACCAACGAAAAGTCATTTGCATTGGCATAGGTTACCTCCTGAAAAGTTGTTGAAATTATTATATACCGAAGCGCGCATCGGGCTTCTTTGCCGATTCGCGATATTCCTTCGGTGTTTTTCCCGTTTGATTTTTGAACATTTTTGAAAAATATTGAACGTCGAGTATTCCGCAGTGCAGTGCTACCGTCTGCACCTGCAGATGCGTTGTGGTAAGCAGATGTATCGCGTGCTTGATGCGTTTTTCCCTGATGTATTCCGAAACGGTCTTGCCGGTTTCCTTCCTGAATACCGTTGATAAATATCCGCGGCTTATTCCCTGATGCTCTGCAAGTATATTTAGCGAGAGATCGGCAGAAAGGTCGGTATCGATAATAAGTATCGTTTTTTGCACGACGGGTGAATATTTCTGCAGGGAATGCTTGCGTACAAGCCTGCAGTATGAGTGAAACATATCCCGCATAAGCGATGAAATGTCGGAAAGCGACGTCATCTGCTCGATCTTTATTGCAAATTCTGAAGAAACGCGGTCGAGGTACAACGGATGAACTCCGCCGCTTTCTGCTGCCTTGCGCAGCAGGGTGTTCATTATAACGGCGTAGTTTTTTGCGTTTCGCACCGGATCTGTAGTGCGCTTTTCAAAAACACTGTCGGTAAATACGGTCGTGAAAAAGACTTCCTTGTGTATCTGCCCACGGGCAACTGCCTCAATCATCTCGTTTTCGAACTCATAGCGCTTTTCCAGAGCTTTCATATTAACGAGCACGTCGTCGACGTTTTCGCCGCGAGCATTCTCGTTTATAGGTGATTCCGGAAGCTTGTACTGTCTGTTGACGTCAAGCACAGAAAAGCCGCCGCTACCCCATATATGCTCGCAGAAGGTATCGATCATGACGTATAAAAGATCATTGTCGGATATTACGGGGATGCTTGAGTAATATTCCTCAAGGTAACGCTGCGACTTTGGGGATATTCCGATTTTTTCGCTGAGCTCAAGCAACTCTCCCGACGAAAAGCGGGCAGAAAGATACGGGCCGATAAACAGTATCCGTTCTTGTTCTGCAGGCGGAAGCAGAATATATATGTAGCAAAGCTTGAATTCATCGGTGATCTTGTGCACCGTGCACGCATCAAGCACACCGACGTACTCGTGAACCGTCTGCGCTCTGTCAAGCGTATCACTTATAGCGTTGCGAAGTCCGGGATCGATAACGGATTCGATCGAATCCCTCGAGACTACGACAGAAACGTTGACGTGGCATTTGCGAAGGGTATCACGCAAAAAGTCAAGCTCTTTATCGTAAAACATAGCGCGTTACGCACTCCTTTCCGCCAAAAGAAATTCAGTCCTGCGCGAATTTCCCCAAGCATATGTACTATTATATCACACTTTTTGTGAAATTGCAACAGTAATTTTTACGAAAAGATAAAAATAATACAAAAATACATTAAAAAAATACTCACGATATTTTTTGAAATGATTTATACTTAAAGTAGTGGTACTCTAACTGACGTATGCGAGTGCTGAAAAGTTTTTGGTCTACTAAAATACATTTAAGAAAAGAGGAAACCAAAATGGCAAAAGAAAAGAAACTCGACGCAAACGGCCATCGTAAGTTCGGTATACGCGACAGTATCGCGTACGCTGCGGGCGACCTTGGCTGTAATATGAGCTTTGCGCTCAAAGGAACGATGGCGCTCTTCTGGACACAGGTTATGGGTATGAGCGCGTGGTATTCGCTGCTTCTCGTTATCGTTCAGTTCTGGGACGCGATAAATGACCCGCTGATCGGCTCTATTATCGACGCAGACAGACATAAGTATAAGAGAAATAAGTTCCTTCAGTACATATTCGTGGGCTCGATCGGACTTATCATTGGCGGTGCGTGCTGCTTCTTACCGTTCCCCGGCGCTCCCGTATGGGCTAAGTTCATCATATTTATTGCCGGCTACGTCATTTGGGACGCGTTCTATACTATTGCAAACGTCCCCTACGGCTCACTTCTTTCCCTTATTTCCGATAAAGCTGCTGATAGAGCATCGCTCTCCGCTTGGCGCTCGATCGGATCTATGCTCGGAAATATGCTTCCAATGGTAATCCTTCCGTTCCTTATTTACGATAAGGTAGAAGGTCCCGACGGAAAAATGGTTGACGTTCTTAACGGCAACATGGTATTTGTAGCCGCTCTCGTAATGGGTGTTATCGGCTTTATCTGCTTCCAGTTTATGATCAGAAACACCGAGATCCGCGTTGATACCGAAACAAGACTCAACGAAGATCAGCCGAAGTTCAACGTGTTTAAGGCTCTTGCAAACTTCGCTAAAAACCGTCCCGCAGTTGGTGCAACTCTTGCAGCTATGGGTATGTTCATCGGTATGCAGGGCGCCGCTACCGCGGTTTCCGTTACGTTCCAGATATACTTCAAGAACGCGGAGATCTCCGGTATAGTTCAGCTCTTCTCGATGATCCCGATAATCGTATTTACTCCTCTTGCACGTAAGATGGTTACAAAGTTCGGTAAGAAGGAGCTTGCAGTCGTTGGTTCTATCGCCTCCATAATCGGCGGTCTTGGACTTTTCATTATCACTCCCGAAAATACCGGACTTGACCTTCTTATATACATTCTTTGCCAGCTCGTATATAGCCTTGGACTTGGCATTTATTCCACCGTATCTTGGGCAATGATGGGTGACGCTATCGACTATAACGAGTGGAAGACCGGCACCAGGGGAGAGGGCTCCGTTTATTCGCTCCACTCCTTCTTCCGTAAGCTCGCACAGGGTATCGGCCCGGCGATTGCACTCATTATCATGCAGGGCATGGGCTACGTTAACAACGCTATTGATCCCGAAACCGGTGCGGCATACATTGACGTTACCAAGCTTTCTTGGGAATTTGCGGTTGAGCTTCGTGTGCTCGTAGCAATTCTCTTCCTTGCTTCCGCAATAATGCAGTTCATCGGTCTTGCACTTATCTACAACCTTGACAAGAAGACGCTTGCCAAAATGAACAAGGACCTCGGACGCGACGTCGAGGCGCAGATAGCAGAATAATCTGACTTTATGGTGCCCGACAGTGAAGATTGTCGGGCACTGTTTATTATAAAAAGGAGATTTTACAGTGAGAAACGTTTTAAACCTTAACAAAGATTGGCTTTTTGTCAAAGATACCACAGACGTAACCGTGCGTGAGGGCGAGAACATAAGCCTTCCGCATACTTGGAACGCGGCAGACGGTCACGATGGCGGCAACGACTATTTCCGCGGCTCTTGTCTTTATGTAAAGACGCTTAAGAAGACGGACCTTCCTGCGGCTGACTGCTACTACCTCGAGATACGTGGCGCTAACTCCTCTGCTGACGTATACGTTGGCGGCGAGTGCCTCGCGCATCACGACGGCGGTTACTCGACGTGGAGAGTTGACCTGACGGGCAAGCTCACGGACGAAACCGATATTGCTATCGTTGTAGATAACTCGCCAAACGAAACCGTTTATCCGCAGATGGCGGACTTCACCTTCTACGGCGGTCTTTACCGTGACGTAAACCTTATCGCAGTAAACAAGTCGCATTTTGACCTTGACTACTACGGCGCACCCGGTCTTAAGATAACTCCTAATGTTGAGGGCAAGGATGCAAAGGTTGAGGTTGAGGTATACGTAAAGAACCTTACCGCCGCGCAGAAACTTGTTTACACCATTTACGACAAGGACGAGAACGAGCTTCAAAAGATCGAATCCACCGATACCAAGGTCGTATTCGACATAAAGGACGTTCACCTCTGGCACGGTCGCCGCGATCCCTACCTCTACTGCTGTGAGGTCGAGATCGTTGAGGGCGGCGAGGTTATTGACAACGTATGCAACTGCTTCGGATGCCGCACCTTCAAGATAGATCCCGATAACGGCTTTATCTTAAACGGCGAGGAATATCCGCTTCGCGGCGTATCCCGCCATCAGGACAGATGGGGCTTCGGTAATGCGCTTCTTCCCGAGCATCATAGAGAGCCCATAGAGCCTATTTACGCTGTCGGCGCTACCACCATCCGCCTTGCACACTATCA
>JAZSJI010000014.1:0-6743 GCA_045534235.1 Candidatus Flemingiibacterium sp.
GCCAAGCTCCTTCGCACGCGAGCGCACGAAGCTGACTGCAATATGCGCCGATTCCTTCATAACGTCGCCAAGCGAGCCCGTAAGCTCAAGCTTGCCGCTTCCGTCGAATACAAGCGCCTCGATCTTGAGCATATCGCCGCCCGACTGTGTGTACGCAAGTCCGTTTACCGCGCCGACCTCGTCGTGCTCGGAAATACGCTCGGGTGTTACCTTGGGTGCACCGAGGAAATCCTTCAGATTTTTCTCGTTTACGGTAAGCTTCTCACTCGCGCTTCCGTCAACGATAGCCTTCGCGCACTTGCGGCAGATAGCACCTATCTCGCGCTCGAGGTTACGCACACCCGCCTCGCGCGTGTAGCTGTCAATGATAGCGTAGAGTGCCTTATCGGTGATACGAAGATTTTTCTTTTCAAGCCCGCACTTTTTGAGTTGCTTTGCGATGAGATGGTTTTTCGCTATCGAAAGCTTTTCCTCACGCGTATACGTACGCATCTCGATGACCTCCATACGGTCAAGCAGAGGGCGCGGCACGCTGTCAAGCGTGTTCGCCGTCGCGATAAACATACACTGCGACAAGTCGAACGGCAGCTCGATAAAGTGATCGCGGAAGCTCTTGTTCTGCTCGGGGTCGAGCACCTCGAGCATAGCCGATGCAGGATCGCCGTTTACAGCACTCGACGACATCTTGTCTATCTCGTCGAGCAGTATCACGGGGTTGGTGCTGCCTGCACGTGTAATCGCCTCGATGATACGTCCTGCCATCGCGCCGACGTACGTCTTGCGGTGACCGCGTATTTCAGCCTCGTCGCGCACGCCGCCGAGTGATACGCGCACGTACTTGCGTCCGAGCGCACGCGCGACCGACGCGCCGATCGAGGTCTTACCAACACCGGGTGCACCGACAAGGCAGAGTATCTGTCCGCCGGGCTTGTCGGTCAGGTGCTTGACGGCCAAAAATTCAATAACTCTGTCCTTTACGTTATCAATGCCGTCGTGGTCGTCGTCGAGAATTTTTCTCGCACGCTTTAAATCGGTTCTGTCCTTGGTGGATTTGTTCCACGGGAGTGCGAGCACCGCATCGAGATAGTTGCGAATAACGCTTCCCTCCGCCGAGCCGAACTGCATCTTCGTTAGTCGCTCAAACTCCTCCGTGAGCTTGTCCCTGACTTCATCAGAAGCGTCAAGCGCCTCGATTTTCTCGCGGTAGCGCTTAAGCTCCGGAGTGTCGCCCATTCCAAGCTCGTCTTGAATAACACGCATCTGCTCCTGAAGGATACCCTCACGATGGCGCTTATTCATATTTTCGTTGACCTTTTGCTGTATCTGAAGCTCGACCCTCATAAGATTCATCTCGTCGTAAAGAAGGCGTATTACCTCCTCAATACGCGCTATCGGCTCGTGTATGTTAAGAATAGCGAGCTTATCCGAGTAGCGAACGAGGAGCTGTGCGGCGATAAAGTCTGCGAGCACGTCGGGTGCGGTTATTCCCTCAAGAGCTACGCTCGGCTCTGCCGGGAGCTTTGGCATAAGGTCGGCGAGCTTTTTCGCAGCAGCTTTTGCCTCGCGTACAAGTGCCTCGCCCTTAAGTCCGCCGTCGTCCGTAAGCTTACACCATTTTATAAGAATGCGAGCCATCTCATATTTGCCCTGCGGCGCGAATTCGACCGCACTCGCACGGGTAACGCCCTCAACGATAAGTCTGCGCGCGCCGTTGCTGAGCTTGATATTCTGCTTTATGCGTCCGACGGTACCTACGCTGTTTGGCGTCATATCCGTACCCTGCTTTGCCTGCGGCACGAAGAATATAAGGCCGCCGTGTCTTGCACCAACGTCTATTGCCAAAAGAGCGCTCTTATCTGATATTTCCATACTCACCGACGTTCCGGGGAACACGATAAGACCGCGAAGTCTTACCACGGGAAGGTCGCTGTTTTCGATTTTTTCAACGTAATTTGCCATACCTTTTATACACAGTCCGCAGCAGCGGAGCTCCTTTTAATTTGTGGATTGTTTTGATATAATATTATATCTTGATTATTATACCATAACTCTTACATATTTTCCACCCCAAAATCGCAATTTTTACGAAACTTTAATATTTGGGGTATAAAAGCGAAAAAACGGCACTGCGTGTCGGTAACATTAGCTTGTTACTCCGCCGTCCGTTTTTTCTATGTAGTATTCCATACGCAATGCCATAAGCTCCACTTTGCAAATGGCTATTTTATTATACTCTCCCCTCGGTTTTTTGTAAATTCGCAATATGCCGATTTTTTTAGGGAATTTTTGTATATTTTTTAAATTTCGCGTTTTTTCGAGCCGCAAGAAATCGCAGAGAATCCCGAAATATCTCGGTGTGCTCTTACTTTTTCCGCTTCTTAATTATATTAAAGCCGTTCTCCGTGCGGTATTCGTCAACGCACGCGTGCTCTGTCGCACACAGCACCGCTGCAATAACCTGCGCAGCACCGGCTCTCATCATAAGTTCTGCCGCCGCCTCAAGCGACGCTCCCGTGGTTACGATGTCGTCGATAAGTAAGACCGTTTTTCCCTTGAGGTCGACTCCGTTTGCTAACTTCATAGTGGAGTGTGCGTTCATTCTTCTTGCATTGGCACCGAGATGCTTTTGCTCCGGCGCAAAAAGCTTACGGCAAATAAGGCGTTTAAGAGACACCGACAAATAGCGCGAAAGCCGCTTTGCAACGCGCTCCATATGGTCAAATCCGCTTGCTCTTACCGAGCTTCTGCGTCTTGGCACCCACGTAATAAGCACCCCGTCGCGTATGCCGTCAAGGAACGGAAGATTGCGCCGTATCATAGCTGCAAGCTCACGCGCCGCAAAGTCCACTGCCCTTCTGCCGCCACGGTCCTTAAGTGAGAAAAGCAAACGATTTTCTACGTTTTCATAATTTTGCGGCTCATAGAAGCCAAGAAACATCACGCTCCCGCACCGCTCGCCTGCAGCATCCGTAAAGATGCGCGTCGGCTGCCCTTTGTGCGCCTTTGCGGCCGACACCTTACCGATTTCCCACTTTGCTAGACAATGCTCGCAAAGTGCCTCGCCGAGCACTCCCTTATCAAGCAACGCACCGCAAGCAACGCATCTCTGCGGAAATAAAATCTCGTCAAGCTTCATTATGCCGCAAAAGCCCCGTATATCTCATTATTTGGCGGTTATTCTCGACCATAGTTTGCACCACTCCGGCACTACCGACCAAAATGACCATTCTCTGCGCGCGAGTTACAGCCGTATAGAGCAAATTGCGCGATTGAAGCATCGGCGGACAAGACGGAGAAACGGGCATTATAACGACGGGGTATTCACTTCCCTGACTCTTGTGCACCGTCACAGCCCACGCGTGATCGAGCTCCGCAAGGTTTGCAAAATCGTAAGTAACCACACGGTCGTCGAAGTTTATTACCATCTGCTCCGCGGGCGTGTTTATGGTTTCGATAACGCCGATATCGCCGTTGAAAACGCCGACTCCCTCCTTGCCGTCACGCTCCCAAGAAAGGTCATAGTTATTCTTAATCTGCATAACGCGGTCGCCCTCTCGGAAAATGGTGTCGCGCACCTCTTTTTCACGCTTGTAATTGCTTCTCGGGTTCAGCGCCTCCTGAAGCATACGGTTGAGATTTTCCGTTCCGGTAACACCCTTGCGTGATGGACAAATCACCTGTATGCCCTCAACCATCTCCTCGCCGTAGGTACGCGGAAGCCGATTCTTGTAAAGATCGACCACGGTTTGAGCAAGAACAGTATCATTGTCGCGCGCAAGAAAAAAGAAGTCGTTGTCCTTGACCGCCAAATTCGGCATAGTACCGTGATTTATCGCATGTGCGTTGGTAATTATAAGGCTCTCGCTCGCCTGTCGGAATATTTCCGTCAGCTTAACGGTCGTGTACCGTTCCGAGGCGATTATGTCGTTTAGCACGTTGCCCGCGCCAACAGACGGTAATTGGTCAGAGTCGCCGATGAGCATAAGCCTTGCGCCCGGCTTTATTGCCTTGAGAAGCGAGTTCATAAGGTGCATATCTATCATAGACGCCTCGTCGATAATTATGACGTCCTCGTCAAGCAGATCGTCCTCGTTTTTCTTGAACTTCGCCATATCCTCCTCGCCGAATTCCATCTCGAGGAGGCGGTGTATGGTCTTGGCGTCGCGCCGCGTAGCCTCGCTCATACGCTTGGCGGCGCGCCCCGTCGGTGCGGCGAGGGCGATGTCCATATCAAGGTGCTCGAAAATACGTATGACCGCACGGATTACGGTCGTTTTACCAGTACCCGGGCCGCCCGTTAGCACCATTACGCCGTTGTTCAGTGATGCACGAATCGCCGAATGCTGAAGCGCGGCGTACTCCTTCTCCTCCTCAAACTCAATGCGCTGTATAAGACGCGAAACGTCGCCAAGATCAAGTTTTGGACAGAATTTGTCAAGTAGGTCAAGCTTGTCCTTTATATCCGCCTCGCAGTAGTACGCGCGCCTGTCGAATATCGCATCTATACCCTCGATATTTGTGCGGATAAGCTTCTTGTCTGCAACCATTTTTTGAATGGCATCTGCAACGAGCTGCGTATCTGCCGAAAGCTCTTCTGCGGCGAGTGGCAATAGCTTGGAGTACGGTAAAAACGAGTGTCCGCCCTGACGTGCCGCTTCGGACAGCACGTATACAATACCGCTCGTTATGCGGTACTCGCTGTCGTTCTCTATCCCCATTGCCATAGCAAGGCTGTCCGCGCGCTTGAAGCCGATCCCCGAAAACTCGTCACACAGACGGTAGGGATTGCTTTTAATAATATCAAGTGCCGCACCGCCCCACTTTTTGTATACGCGTACGCTCATCGCCATCGACAGGTACTCGCGGCAGAACATCATAAGCGTACGCACGCCGAACTGCTCGCGAAAATCGTCGGAAATATCCTTCGCCTTCGTGGCAGAGATGCCCGGTATTTTCGCAAGCCATTCGGGGTGGTTTTCGATAACGTCGAACGTGTCCTCGCCATACATATCGACGAGCTTTTTGGCGGTCTTCGGTCCGATGCCCTTTACCGCTCGGCTCGAGAGATAGCGAAGTATCTCGTTTGAGGTTGCGGGAAGCTGCTTTTCATAGTACGCGACACTGAACTGTCTGCCGTAATTTTTGTGATGTGTCCATTCGCCGACAAGCTTCATCTTGTCGCCGACACCACTGCCCGGCATAATGCCGCACGCGGTAACTATATCGTCACCCTCCTCACACGATAAGTCGAGCACCGTATAGCCGTTGTCGGCGTTTGAATATATTATGTTTTCTACAGTGCCCTCGATGCTTACAAGCTTCGACTTATCGGGCTCGGAGTTACGTATCATCTTTTCGTTCCTTACAATTGTTTATATTTGCCTCACGCACACAAAGCAGCTCGCCTATCTGCGCGAGATATTCACCATTTTCAATTATATCATCTTTCGCAAGAATAATCAACCGCTCCGAGGAAATTTTTTGTTCCCGCCGCAGATAGGACGCGTACTGTAAAGCGTCGCAAATATCGTCGCCATCGTCAAGGATAACAGCAGCACGAAGGCGTGTACGCGCCCTCCTTGGATAAAGTAAGCGCGTCCTCAGCATATCGAGCAGCGTATAAGCACCGAATACGGCAAGCACGCAGACGAGTATTTCGAGAAAATCAGCCACGTTTCCCCCTCCTTTTGTATATAATATGCGATCCGAGGCTGTTTCGGGAAAGACATCGCTATGTTATCTTCAATATTTATTTGAATAAGCCGTCAAAATTACGATAATACTAACCCTGTTAAACCGCATTTTGTCTAAATGGGAGATTTTTTTCAAAAAATATTTTTTGTAAAAGAGCCACTTGACATTTACATCGCGTTATGTTATAATTAAGCTTGTCTTGATATGTTTTTGCGGCGAAACGACGCATTTTATGCTGTCCACACTTGACAGATACAGCGTCGGTCAGGATGAACAAATCTAAATTATTTTCAAAGTAAGGAGGTGCGCTATGCCAACCTTTAATCAGCTTGTTAAGCAGGGCCGTCAGGAAAAGACCTACAAGTCTAAGTCGCCCGTTCTTCAGCACGGCTTCAACACTCTCACTGACTCTGCTACCGACGCAAGCTCTCCCCAGAAAAGAGGCGTATGCACGAAGGTTACCACGACGACTCCTAAGAAGCCTAACTCGGCACTCCGTAAGATTGCCCGTGTAAGACTTACCAACGGTCTCGAGGCTACCGTTTACATTCCGGGTATCGGACACAACCTGCAGGAGCACTCCGTAGTGCTTATCCGCGGCGGACGTGTACGTGACCTCCCTGGTGTACGTTACCACATCATTCGCGGTACCCTTGATACACAGGGCGTTGCAAACCGCAACCAGAGCCGTTCCAAGTACGGTGCAAAGAGACCTAAGAAATAATTCTTAAGTTTTCAAACGAGTGTCCCCTGCTCTCTCAGAGGAATAACAACAAGGTATAGAAAATCCTATTAGCTTGAAGTTAAAAGAAAATAATCGGGATTTGTTTATTGTGTCCGCAAACATAGTACAGTCCGTCGGAGCGTTTCTTTTATCGTAAGCATGAACGGGAGAAATCTTTCGAGTACCTATGATATCATAATTCTATATGAAGGAGGGAAGTTACAATGCCGAGAAGAGGTCAAATTTCCAAAAGAGACGTTTTACCGGATCCGTTGTACAATTCTAAGCTCGTAACAAAGCTTATCAACAACATTATGTATGATGG
>JAZSJI010000027.1:0-12708 GCA_045534235.1 Candidatus Flemingiibacterium sp.
CGTGCTTTGCCTCGGCGGCCGAGTCGTCGCCGCGGGACTCGCACTCGAGCTTGTGGATCTTTTCGTTGACACCGAGTTCGAGGGCGGACGTCACCAGACGCGAGTTGATATGGTTATGGCAATCGAAAAGAGCGAGGCAAATAAGTAATAACGTAAATATAAATTGGGCGAACGCAGTTCCTCCCTACGATGAGATACCATTCCGTAGGGGCGGGCTGCGTTCGCCTTTTTATAAAAACGTCGCGATGCATCCAAACGCGTGACCGTGTCACACAGTATATTAACGCTATGCGAATAAACGCAAAAAATATTGTTAAATAATCGTACACACTGTTGAAATCAATTCGTCATTATAATATAATATTTTACGAACAAATTTTAGGAGGAGTTTATATGTTACCGCATTCTTCAGAAATCAACGAGCTTCTTGCGTCGCTCGAAAGCTCGGAGATAGGCATCAGCGATGCCAAAGCATCCGAGCTACTCGAAAAGCACGGCAAGAACAAGCTGCGCGAAAAGAAAAAGAAAACGATGCTTCAAAGATTTTTCGAGCAGTTCAAGGACGTAATGATAATTATACTTATCATCGCCGCAGTCATCTCTTTCGTTATTGCGTGCGTGGAGGGCAACCCCAAGGAGTTCTTTGAGCCTGCGCTTATACTGCTTATCGTTATTTTGAACGCAGTTATGGGCGTTGTTCAGGAGGCGAAGGCAGAAAAGTCGCTTGAGGCGCTTCAAAGCCTCTCCGCACCGCACGCACGCGTTATACGCGGCGGTGTCGAGGAGATAATCGACGCGGCTGACCTCGTACCCGGCGATATTATAAAGGTTGAAGCCGGCGATTTCGTACCTGCCGACGCGCGTCTTATCGCGTCCTCGTCGCTCAAAAGCGAGGAGTCTGCGCTGACGGGTGAGTCCGTACCGAGCGAAAAGGACGCTCACGCCGCCGTCGCAGAGGACGCACCTCTCGGCGACCGCAAGAATATGATATACTCGGGCTGCTCCATTTCCTACGGCTCTGGCAAGGCTGTCGTTACGGGTACGGGTATGAACACCGAAATGGGCAAGATCGCAGGTCTTCTTGAGGGCACTGACGACTCGGAAACTCCTCTCCAGAGAAAGCTCGCACAGCTCGGCAAGTACCTCGGATTTGTGGCACTCGGCGCGTGTGCTGTGAATTTCGTTATCGGACTTCTTAACGGACTTGATCCGATGGAGCTCTTTATGACTGCGGTTTCGCTCGCGGTTTCCGCTATCCCCGAGGGACTTCCGGCAATCGTTACCATCGTTCTTTCTATCGGCGTACAGCGTATGGTTAAGCGCAACGCTATAATCCGCCGTCTGCCTGCCGTTGAAACCCTCGGCGGCGCGTCGGTAATCTGCTCGGATAAGACCGGTACGCTCACGCATAACAGAATGACGCTCGTTCGCGGCTGGGTAAGCGACGGCGATATCAGCGAGGATATTTCCGACGATAACGGCGCAGAGATAAAGAATCTCGTTAAGCTCGGCGCACTCTGCTGCGACGGCTCGGTCGTATTCGACGGCACGGGCACGGTAAAGCATATCGGCGACCCTACGGAAACATCCATCGTCTACGCGGCTACTCGAAACGGTATGCACAAGGACGAGATAAACGCAGAATGCCCGCGTGTGTTTGACCTTCCTTTCGACTCTGATCGAAAACTTATGACCACCGTCAACAACATCGACGGAAAGCTTACCGTTATCACCAAGGGCGCGTTCGACGTGCTTATCGAGCGCTGTGTTTCCGGTGATGTCGAGAGAGCGCGTGTCGTTTGCGAGGATATGAGCCGCGACGCTCTGCGCGTTATCGCGGTTGCTACTAAAGTAATCGACGCACTCCCTGAAAACGCAGACAGCGACACTCTCGAGTGCGGTCTTACACTTATAGGTCTTGTCGGTATGATAGACCCGCCGCGTGACGAAGCGCGCGATGCGGTTGCCGTTTGCAAAAAGGCGGGTATTCGTGCGGTTATGATTACCGGCGACCACGTTATCACCGCTTCCGCTATTGCAAAGGACCTCGGTATTCTTAATGAGGGCGACGAGGCTATCACGGGCGCAGAGCTTCAGAAGATGACTGACGACGAGCTTGACGCTCGTATCCGCAAGATCGCCGTATACGCGCGCGTTTCGCCCGAGGATAAGATTCGCATAGTCAAGGCTTGGCAGCGTCAGGGCGAGATCGTTTCTATGACGGGCGACGGCGTTAACGACGCGCCTGCGCTTAAGGCGGCAGACATCGGCTGTGCTATGGGTATCACCGGCACGGACGTTGCAAAGGGTGCGGCTGATATGACGCTCACTGACGACAACTTCGCTACCATCGTCGACGCTGTACGCGAGGGACGCGGCATTTACGCGAACATCAGAAAGGTTGTCGGATACCTTCTCGGAACTAACATCGGTGAGGTGTTCACTGTATTCACCTCAATGATACTCTGGCACCAAACACCTCTGCTTTCGATGCAGCTTCTCTGGATAAACCTCGTTACCGACTCGCTTCCTGCGATCGCGCTCGGCATGGAGCCGGTAGAGAAGGATATAATGGAAGAAAAGCCGAAGCCCAAGAACGAGGGCATCTTCGCGCACGGACTCGGTATTCAGGTCGTGCTTCAGGGCATAATGTTTGCTGCTCTTACTCTTGCAGGCTACTTCATCGGCTGGAAGGTTATCGGAAGCGAGATGGCAGGTCAGACGATGGCGTTCATCATACTCGCTATGACGCAGGTGTTCCAGGCGTTCAATATGCGCTCGAACAAGTCGCTCTTCAAGGTAGGTCCGTTCACGAACAAGACGCTCAATTTAGCGGCACTTTCGTCGTTCGTTCTGACGATGCTCGTAGCGCTTACACCCGTTCGTGTAGCGTTCGGACTCGAGCTGCTTGAGCCTGTGTACTACTTCATCGCATTCGGTCTTGCATATGTTCCGACAGTGCTTACCGAGCTTTTGAAGCTTTTCAAGATAATAAAGTAACGCAAAATCGGCGACCGTATTGGTCGCCGATTTTTGTTAGTATAAAACTCACAGCTGGCGGAAGAATATTTTTGGTTATTTTTTTATGTTAAGTATGAGCTTTTTTCGCGAAAACCACTTGAAATCAGTTACAATTTATGGTATTATATAAAAGTAAGGTCAAATTGGTCCGCGAGCTCGCGGACTGTCAAATAAAACGGAGGAAAAATATATGAGCAACGTACGTCCCGAAACTATGGCACGCATCAACACTCGTGAGCTTGCTGACAAATTTATCGAAGAGCAGGTGGCAGAGGTCCGCGCGCAGGTTGGCGACAAGAAGGTCCTTCTTGCACTTTCCGGCGGTGTTGACAGCTCTGTTGTCGCTGCACTTCTTATCAAGGCTATCGGCAAGCAGCTTGTCTGTGTTCACGTAAACCACGGTCTTATGAGAAAAGGCGAGAGCGAAAACGTAATCGAGGTATTCAAGAACGGTCTTGACGCTAACCTCATCTACGTTGACGCAACCGACCGTTTCCTCGATCTTCTTGCAGGTGTTGCTGACCCTGAAAAGAAGCGTAAGATCATCGGCGGCGAGTTTATAAAGGTGTTCGACGAGGAAGCAAAGAAGCTCGAGGGCATTTCGTTCCTTGCACAGGGAACTATCTACCCCGACATTCTCGAGTCCAACGGTAAGAAGGCTGTAAAGGCGCATCATAACGTAGGAGGCCTGCCCGAATATATGACGTTCGAGCTCGTTGAGCCCATTAAGCTTCTCTTTAAGGATGAGGTTCGCGAGGTTGGCCGTGCACTCGGTCTGCCCTCTGAAATGGTTGACCGCCAGCCGTTCCCGGGCCCCGGTCTTGGCGTACGCTGCCTTGGCGCTATCACGCGCGACAGACTGCACGCTCTGCGTGAGGCTGACGCTATCCTTCGCGAGGAGTTTGACAAGTCGGGACTTGCAAAGCACGTATGGCAGTTCTTCATCTCGATGCCCGATATGAAGAGCGTTGGTGTACGCAACAGCGAGCGTTACGAGGGTTGGCCCGCAATTATCCGCGCCGTTAACTCCAAGGACGCTATGACAGCGACCATCGAGGAGATCCCGTACCCCGTGCTTCACACTATCACGAACAGAATCATCACCGAGGTAGAGGGCGTAAACCGCGTGCTCTACGACCTCACTCCCAAGCCTACCGGCACTATTGAGTGGGAATAATCCCGCACCACAACAAAAAGCCTCTCTTGCAAATTGCAAGAGAGGCTATCTTATTTAGACCGCTTATACAATAACCTTGCGCAGCCATTCAAGCGTGCAGTTGACCATATGCTTGCCGGTTTCTACGCTTGCTTCCTTTGCGCTCGCGGCAAACCATTCGGTGTTGCGCTCACAGCGGCCAAGGTCAACAAGTTCAGGATAAGTGCCCATCAAAAGGCTCGTTTCCCATTTGCCTGCGTGGTCAAAGCCGCCGCACTTGATCTGCGCGTCCGCACCGATAAGGGGAATGACCTTGATGTAAGAGAAGGGATCGTCCTCGCTGCCCATATCCTCGTAGTAGGAGGCGTAGGCGTCGCTGCCCCACCAGCCCTTTCCGAGCTTTTCCTCCATATATTCCATAGTTACCTTTTTTGCAGCCTTGTGGCAGGCGATGGTCATAGGCATAAGGCCTGCGCCCTCGGTCTGATGATGAGCCACGAGGTAGATATTCTTATGACCTGCGTCGATCATAGACTTGAGTATGTAGTAGAGATAGTTCACGTAAGCATCCTCGTCTACGTGGAAGTGGCTGGGCTTGGGCTCGCACACTGCGTACGAAGCCACACCGTACCAAAGCGGCGGACAAACAACGATCTCCTTTTCCTTTTCGAGCTCGCGAAGGCAGCCGGTGATTACAAGGGTATCAGTGCCGCACGAAGCGTGGCGCGCGTGATACTCAAGTGTACCGATCGGAATGATGAAGGGGACCTTTCTGTCCACGGCATCCTGAATCTCGTCGTATAACATTTCAAGCATTTGCATAGTGATTTCTCCTATCTAAAAAATAATATAGTTATACAAATATTATACACAAAGTAAATCTTAAAGTCAATAGAGCGAAGAGGTAAATTTTAAAATTATCTCTACCTGCAGAAATATCTTGAAACGGAGAAAAATATGTGCTATAATTGAAACACATACCGCGTCGGTTTTTAGAGGAGAGCAAAAATGATTGAAAAATACTTTGAATACGCAACCCCCGAATCTGTCGGCATTTCAAGTGCCGCTATTGAAAAGCTTATCGATACGATGTGCCAACACAAGGGAAACGACGAAACCCACGGCTTTACGATCATACGCCATAAGAAAATAGTAGCCGAGGGGTTCTTTGCGCCCTACAAGGACGAGCCTCACGTCATTCAGTCCTGCTCGAAGGCATTTACCGCCGCAACTATAGGCTTTGCAGAGCAAGAGGGACTGCTACATCTCGACGATCCCATTGCGAAGTATCTTCCGGAGTACCTGCCCGAAAATCCCGATCCGCGCGCACTGAAAATCACGATCCGCCAGCTTATGTATATGGCGGACGGGCACGCCAAAAGCGTTTTTAAGTACCCCAACTTCGAAATTGCTCCCGCCGAGCTAAAGCGTAACTTCTTTGCGGCACCGTTCAAATGCGACAGTGGCGTTGAGTTCAAATATGAAAACACCGATCCGTATATTCTGTCTGCGGTCATTCGCAAGGTGACGGGAATGGATATGATGGAATATCTGAAGCCACGCTTCTTTGACAAACTCGGCCTCGATATTCCGTATCATCTTACAGATGATGAGGGAATGACCGTCGGCTACAGCACGCTTCGTATGCGTCAGGAGGAGCTCGCACGCTTCGGTCAGCTTTATATGGACGGCGGTGTCTGGGAAGGCGAGCGTCTGCTGTCCGAGGAGTGGGTGAAGGACGCCACCGCATTTCATATCAGCAGCTACAGAGAAAGCCGCAAAAAGACAGGTCCGGACTGGAATCAAGGCTACGCATATCTTATGTGGCGCGGTCAGCACAACTCCTTCCGTTTTTGCGGGGCATACGGTCAGATCTGTGCCTGCTATCCCGACTACGATATAATGCTGTGCCTCAACTCCGGACACAGCGCGCTCGTTCAGGACGAGCTTGACAGCTTCTACAAGAATATTCTCACAAAGCTTGAGGACACGCTTCCCGAGAACCCCAAGGCGGTAGAATCGCTCCGCCGCAGATGTGCATCTCTCAGCCTGTCTCAAAGGTTCTCACCGCCTTCTCCTATGGTTTCAAGAGTAAACGGCAAAACATATAAGGTAAAGGACGACGAGTACGTTAAAAGCGCAAAGCTTTCCTTTAAGGGCGACATATGCCACGTCACGTTGGAGCTTATTGGCGGTGATAAATTCGAGGTGGACGCGGGACTCAAAGAAATGGTCAAGACCGACTTTACCGATACCACTCTCAATGATTTTCTACCAAACGATAACGGAGTCTCGGCGGCGTACGGATATTGGAATCAGCTTAACGAATTTCACGTTCACGGACGCGTGCTGCCAACTCCCACCGTCTTTCACCTGAATTTCCTTTTCGAAAACGGCAGACTGAACTTTGAGCAGAACGTAATAAGAGGGCGCAAGATCGGCGAAAAATACAGTCAGGCACAGTATCATCCGTATCACACCTGATACTCAAAAAGCCCTTGTTCATTTAACTGAATAAGGGCTTACTTTTATATCTAAAACGAAAAATACATCTTATTAAAACAAAAAATACATTGCAAACGGAAATACGGTGTGATATAATGTAGGTAAGTAACGCTAACGGTGAGGAGGCTTCGTATGAAAACGTTGAATATAATGCTGAAGCCGGCTTCATCGCTTTGCGATATGCGGTGCAAATACTGCTTTTACGCTGACGTGTCGGACGCCCGACTGATAAAATCCTACGGCATTATGTCGGAGGACACCGCATCATCACTTATCGACACGCTCGGAGCGGAATTCGGCGCGAGCGACCGCGTGCAAATAGCCTTTCAGGGCGGAGAGCCGACTCTTGCGGGACTTGACTTCTTTAAAAAATTCGTTGCCGCGGTAGGCAAAAAGATTCGCGCCACGGTATCGTATGCGCTCCAGACCAACGGATTACATATTGACGACGAGTGGTGCGCCTTTTTGAAGGAAAACAATTTTCTCGTCGGACTTTCGCTTGATCTTTTGCCGGATGCGCACGATTCGGCGAGGGTTGATGCAAGGCGAGAGGGAACGTATAAGCGAGTGGTTCGCGCAATGGAGCTGTTTAAGCGGTACGGTGTGGCTTTCAACGTGCTGTGTACGCTCACAAACGGCATCGCGCGATATCCGCAAAAGGTTTACTCGCAACTCGAGCGGCTCGGTGTAGACTACGTCCAGTTCACGCCGTGCCTTGCCGATCTCGACGGCACTCACTCCGATTTTGCGCTTACGCCGCATCGGTTTGCCTCGTTTTATACCGTACTTTTCGAGCTTTGGTATAACGATTATAAGGTGGGAAAGTATCGCAGTATAAAGCTTTTCGACGATATTGTGAATCAGATGATACTCGCGCGTCCGACTATGTGCGGTATGGACGGCAAGTGCCAGCCGCAGCTTGTTATCGAGGCGGACGGCAGTGCGTATCCATGCGATTTCTACTGCCTTGATGAGTATAGGCTCGGCAACATCACCGAGCAAAGTGTAAGCGAGCTTTTAAAATCGGATGGACTTACCGCGTTCTTAACGCGTACGCACGATGCGCCGAAGCTATGTGCCGATTGTCGCTACCGAGCCTTTTGCGGCGGCAACTGTAAGCGTATGCAAAGAGAGATTTGTTGTGCGCCCGACGGTGACTTTTGCGGATACAAGGATTTTCTTGAGAAATGCGGAGACAGGCTTTCGGCACTCGCAAGTGCGAGCATGAAGGCTTACAATAAAAAGCATTAACAAAAGGGAGATTATATTATGCCAAATCAAAAAAGAAGAAACGTGCTTTTCTTCATCTCCGACCAGCTTCGCGCGGATTTTTTGAACGCTTACGGCGGCGATTTCATACCAACGCCCAATATTGACGCACTCGCGGCAAACGGCGTCGTTTATGATAACGCTATCACGGCGGCAACCGTATGCGGACCGGCGCGAATGTCGTTTCTGACGGGTGAATTCGTATCGGGACACGATGCGTGGACAAATCAGATAAGCGCAAGGGAAGGAACAGTATTTTTGCCCGAGCGTCTCAACGATGCCGGATATATGACCGCTGCCGTCGGACAGTTTGACCACGAGCCGCTTGACGGAACGTTTGGTTATAAGTACAAGACTATCGCTTGTATGGGCGGAGTGCACGACGATCACGAAAAGTGGCTCAAGGCAAGACATCCCGAGTGCACAAAATGGTGCGAGAAGGACGAAAACGGCTACTTCAAATACGGGCAAGACGAGCATTTCGATGCTTGGAGCGCCGACCGCGCTATCGAATTCATCGAAACCTACACGAAGACGGGTAAGGCGCCGAACGGCGCGGCTCCCGAAAACGAAAATGCGCCGTTTTATCTTTACTGCGGATTTTTGTGGCCTCACGGTCCTGAGTATCCTCCCACTGAAGCAGCAGGAACTGTCGACCCCAACAAGATTCCGCCCGTAAAATTCCAACCCCGTCCCGACGAGGATATACCCTCAGTGGAGCTTTACCGCCGCGCGTTCCTAAATCCTCCCGAGGCATGGAACGATCCCGATGCTTGGGCAGAGAATGTTAAGAAAAGACGAATCAAGTACGCAGAATGCGTTGTTGAGGTTGACAGACAGATCGGACGCGTGATCGAGGCGCTTAAGGATAACGGCATTTACGAGGACACGACGATCATATTGACCGCCGACCACGGAAGCCAGTGCGATGACTATTTAATGAGCACGAAGGGGCCGTGGCCGTACAGACATCAGCTCTTTATCCCGATGATCATATCAAACCACCCGGGACTTGAGCCCGGCTCGCGCTGCGATGCTCTTTGCGGCAACCTCGACATCGGCGCGACGCTGCTTGACATCGCGGGTGATAAGAAGGTGTTCGGTGTTTCGCGCTCGATGATAGGACTCGCAAACGGAAGTGTGCAAGAGCGCGAGGTCAATATGAGCGAATTTTCCGACAGTCAAAAGACTATCGTTGACAAGCGTTACACGTTCTCCTACTATCCCTTCACCGGCAAGACGTGTTTGTTTGACAGAATCGCTGATCCCGACGAGAGCGTAAATTTGAGCGGCAGAAGCGAATATGCCGAGCTTGAGCGAAAGTTCCTTATGCACACGGTCGATTTTATGATTCTCGCAAAGGGTATCAGAATTGAGGCTCACGATCTCGTGCCCGACGTTCAGGAGGGAATTGCGAAAAAGCATCCCGATTTCCTTGACAATCTTGATATTGCGTATCCTATCGCAAGTATGAATGAAATCGAGCATCTCAAGTGGCACGGTCTTGACACAAAGTATAACGAATTCTGCAAGACTCACCCCATCAAGGCGCACTATGGCGTGTACTTTACGGAAAAGAAAAAATAAAACTTCGCCCTTGCACATTTAAAGCGTGTGCGAGGGCTTTTGCTTTTTAGAGTATAGGAGAAAATTTCAAAAAAATGCTGTTTTCTATTGAAATAGTAGCGTTGTTGTGATATAATGATACTAATGTCCATATACAGAAAGGTGATGTTATGAATCAAGTTTGGTCTTTCGAGGATATTGCTGCTTTCGGCAAGGAAGTTGACGGCGTTCTCGAAATAAAAGACAGCTTTACGATAGACAAGCTGCACGACGGATCTATGCAGTGTGTCATAGTTTCCGCTATGGCGGCTTACAAGGGCGAGAAGGCACCGAAAATATACTTCGAGCTTTCCGATAAGGATCAGGACACCTCGCTGTGTCCGTACCACCTCGGTTGGATAAATCTCCTTCCGTACGATGCAAACAGACCTATCTATTCATCCCATCTTTACCGCATCGGTAAAAGGGAAGAATACGTCTTTCAGTCGTGGCGTGTTCCGCCGATGTTTTTACGTACGCTGAAGATCACTATGCGTGTGGAGATTCCCGAGGGAACTACGCTCTGTATTAAGACGTTCGGCGCGGAGTACAACTCTGCAACAAAGCCGTGGGACGGTGGGCTTCGCTTTAACGCGCACCTCGGATTTTGGGGACTTGCGCCTGAAAATACGATGCGCACCTTCGAGCTTGCGGCAGTATGCGGTTTCCCGGCGTGCATCGTTGTGCCGAAGGCTACCAAGGACGGCGTCCTCGTGTGCCTGCACGACGAAACTCTCACAAAAACCGCTCGTGACGAGAACGGAAATCCGCCGAGCGAGGAGCTGTTCGTTTCCGAAATGACCTATGAGGAGCTTCTCAAATGGGATTTCGGTACGTACAGAAACAAGGTCTTTAAGGGAACGAGAATACCGCTCCTTGAGGACTTCTTCGCGCTTTGCTCGCGCACGGGTATGCGCCCGATGTTCAGTACACACCCCGATATGTCTACCGAGGATTGGCTGCGTATAAAGGCGATGCTTAAAAAGTACGGCTTACTTAAGAGCTTCCACATCAAGAGCGGCGGACTCGATATCATCGAGCACGCATACTCCATCTTCGGCACAGAGATCGAGGGTTATACCTGGGACAAGAGTGCTATCGACGAGGAGCTTGTTAGGAAGTTCGACGCGCTCGGCATCGACAAGACAAAGTGCAGAGTCGGTATCGAGGTGCAGATGGGCAAGTACACGCCCGAGATCGCAAAGATGATAACCGACGCAGGCTATTTTGCCGCGGCGTGGGCTATCAAGCGCAGAGATTTTGAGGAGTATGAGCGTCTTATCGAAATGGGTGTCACCGAGTTTACCGAGGACTACCACTGCTCGATGGGACTCAATTTCCAAGCATAAATTATCACTTACAAGAAAGGCATTTCACTATGATTTACGGTGTAGCAATACTTGCCCTTTGTATGTTTCTCGGAACAACATTCGGCAATATAATCGGTATTTTAACAGGCATCAATTCGGACGTCGGCGGTGTTGGCTTTGCGATGCTGCTTTTGCTCCTTATTACCAACTCCAAGTGGGTAAACAAGGTTCTTCCCGCTGGATATGAAAAGGGTATTCAGTTCTGGAGCGGTATGTTTATTCCCGTAATTATCGCGATGTCTGCGTCGCAGAACGTTTACGCGGCACTTTCGCGCGGCTGGCTTGCAGTCGTTGCAGGCATTGCGGTAGTTGTTGCGGCATTTGGACTGCTCGTTTTGCTTAACACTATTGCGGGCAAGCTTGAGAAGAAGAAGGAGGAAAAGTAAGATGCAGGCTATTTTAGACGTTATCGTCGATTTCTTTGTGAATAACGGCTTCATCGCAGCTTTTATAATCGTCGGCGTGCTCTCGCTTATCTCCGACCTACTCTCAAAAAAGGTGCTGAAGGGCAGAATTGCCGCATCTGCGATCGCTATTTTTCTTGGCCTTATCTTTGCTTACATAGCAGGTCTGGTTCTCTCAAACCCCGACAACGCGTGGCTTGCCAAGGACGGAGTTACCGAGTATAAGAAGGGACTTGCGGATATCGCACTGTTTTCCGGCGTTGGCTTCCTCGGAAGCTCGATGTTCCGCGATTTTACGATAGTTTCTACCGCATTCGGCGCAAAGATTTCCGAGATCAAAAAGTGCGGACTTGTAGCTATAATCGCGCTTTTCCTCGGCATCATCTCCTCGTACGTTGTAGGCGGCATCGTTGCGCTCGCTTTTGGACATACTGATGCAAAGGATATTGCCACGATCGGTGCAGGCTGTGTAACCTTCGTTGTAGGCCCCGTTACCGGCGAGGCACTCGGCGCAAGCGACACTGTTATTACGCTGTCCATCGCGGCAGGCGTTATCAAATCCGTTGCGGTAATGATAATGACGCCTATAGTTGCAAAATTCGTTGGTCTTAACACGCCTCGCGCGGCTATGATCTTCGGCGGACTTATGGGCACGACCAGCGGCACATCTGCTGGTCTTGCGGCGACCGATCCCTCGCTCGTGCCGTACGGCGCTATGACGGCCACGTTCTACACGGGACTTGGATGCCTCTTATGTCCTTCCGTGTTGTACTTTATTACCGAGCTCATTTTGTAAAATTTAGTTAAGAGCCGACCCTATCGGTCGGCTCTTTTGAAGCTATTGGAGTAGTTATGATAAGAAAAGCAACCATGTCCGACCACAGAGAGCTGATGCGAATTTATGCCGCGGCAAAGGCGTATATGCGCGAAAACGGCAATGCCACGCAGTGGCAGGGCGGATACCCATACCCCGAGCTTGTAAGCGCTGATATCGAGGCAGGGAATATGTACGTCCTATGTACCGACGACGGGCGCATCTCCGCGTGCTTTGGTATGTTCGAGGGCGACGATCCAACGTACGCCTATATCGAGGGTGAGTGGGCGGATGGTACACCGTACGTCGCCGTACACCGCGTGGCATCCGACGGCAGCGAGAGGGGCGTATTCAGACGCGTTTTCGAGTTTGTGAGCGCGAACCACGACCACATTCGCATAGACACGCACGCGGACAATAAGACGATGCAAAGAGCCGTTGAAGCGTGCGGATTTGTCCATCGCGGCACAATATACGTCGGTGACGGCTCGCCGCGTATGGCGTACGAGTGGTCGCGCAAAAAATAAATTTTGTTTTATGCGTATTTGCGCGTAAAATTGGAAC
>JAZSJI010000172.1:0-11914 GCA_045534235.1 Candidatus Flemingiibacterium sp.
ATCGCGCGTTTTTCCCGTTTGATAAAACTCACGCTGTGCGGTTATGATCTTTTTTAAATCGGGAGCTATATTATTAACACCGCGCGATTTGTTCTTCTGGTATGTGCTTAATTTACTCATCGTATCCTCCGTGCGCATAATTTAATTAAGGGTACACTTTCGCTTATACTAATATTATATACCATAAAGTGCAAAAAAAGCAACCCCTTCGGGCAGATTTAATTATTAAAAGTATAAATTGTGTAAAACGAAGCTCCGAACGGACTAATTCTTATAAAAAACCACTTGACAAAGAGGGCGTCGGGGTGTATAATATTGTAAAGGCTGAACGGATATGCTTTCGTTTTGCGGTTTCAGAGAGGGGCGCGGTGCTGTGAGCGTCCTACCGCGTGCGAACAGTCACAACCGCCGTTTATATAAGGCTTCGCGCAGGAAATGGCGCGACGGCGCCGCCGTTATACGGACACGCGGTATACGCCGCGGTTATGAGTTAAAAATTCGGGTGGAACCGTGGGAATTATCTCACCCCGAGGGTATGATTTTATTATTATGCCTCGGGGTGTTTTTATATCCTCGGGCACACGAAAGGAATGGTATTTTACAATGTTCAAGATCAAATTTGAAGGCATCGACGCAATCGAGTTCGATGCACCGATCACCGTCTACGAGGCGGCAAAGGCACAAAATCTCACCGACCGCTCCTCTCTTGCGGCAAGCGTAAACGGCAACGTGGTTGCGCTGTCCTACGAGCTCACAGAGGACGCTGACGTTAAGATCCTCACCTTCGCCGATGCAGACGGCAAGCACGTTTTCTGGCACAGCGCGTCGCACGTTTTAGCGCAGGCTGTAAAGCGTCTTTACCCCGCGGCGAAGCTTACCATCGGTCCCGCGATCGAAAACGGCTTCTATTACGACATCGACAGCGACGTTGCGTTCACCCCCGAAATTCTCGCAACAATCGAAGCGGAAATGCAAAAGATAGTTAAGGAAAATCTTCTCATCGAGCGTTTCACCCTTCCCCGCGACGAGGCTATCAAGCTAATGACCGAAAAAGACGAGCCTTACAAGGTTCAGCTCATCGAGGAGCTTCCCGAGGGCGAGGAGATCTCCTTCTACAAGCAGGGCGAGTTCACCGACCTCTGTGCAGGTCCGCACATCTTCTCGACCGGTGCTATCAAGGCTCTGAAGCTTATTCAGTGCACGGGCGCATATTGGAAGGGCGATCAGGCAAACAAGCAGCTTCAGCGTATCTACGGCGTGGCATTCCCCGCAAAGGATATGCTCAAGGAGCACCTCGCCGCAGTTGAAGAAGCAAAGAAGCGTGACCATAATAAGCTCGGCCGCGAGCTTGAGCTCTTCACAACCGTTGACGTGATCGGTCAGGGACTTCCGATCCTGCTTCCCAAGGGCGCGCGCATTATTCAGCTTCTCCAGAGATGGGTTGAGGACGAGGAGCAGAAGCGCGGCTATCTTCTCACCAAGACTCCGCTTATGGCAAAATCCGACCTTTACAAGATCTCCGGTCACTGGGGACACTACAAGGAGGGTATGTTCGTACTCGGCGACGAGGAAAAGGACAAGGAGGTGTTCGCGCTCCGTCCTATGACCTGCCCCTTCCAGTATCAGGTATTCTTAAATCGTCAGCGTTCCTACCGCGACCTGCCGATGCGCCTTGGCGAAACCTCCACGCTCTTCCGCAACGAGGACAGCGGCGAGATGCACGGTCTTATCAGAGTTCGTCAGTTCACCATCTCCGAGGGACATCTTATCCTTCGTCCCGAGCAGCTTGAGGAAGAGTTCAAGGGCTGCGTTGAGCTTGCAAAATATATGCTCGACACCATCGGTCTTGGCGAGGACGTTTCCTACCGCTTCTCGCAGTGGGATCCGAATAACCGCGACAAGTACGAGGGTACTGACGAGCAGTGGGCAGAGGCGCAGGACGCGATGAAGAAGATTCTCGACAACCTCGGTATCGAGTACTCCATCGGCATCGGCGAGGCTGCATTCTACGGCCCGAAGCTCGATATTCAGATAAAGAACGTACACGGCAAGGAAGACACGCTTATCACCATTCAGATCGACCAGCTCCTCGCCGAAAGATTCGGTATGGAATACATCGACGTTGACGGTCAGAAGCGTCGTCCGTATATTATCCACCGCACCTCCGTCGGCTGCTACGAGCGTACGCTCGCGCTTCTTATCGAGAAGTATGCAGGCGCGTTCCCGCTGTGGCTCGCACCCACGCAGGTTGCTATTCTTCCTATCGGCTTCGAGCAGCACGAGTACGCAGAAGCGCTCAACGCAAAGCTTGAGGCAGCAGGAATCCGCACCTTCCTCGACGAGCGTAACGAAAAGATCGGCTATAAGATCCGCTCGGCACAGCTCGAGAAGATCCCGTATATGCTCGTTATCGGAGCAAACGAGGTAGAGGCAGGCACCGTTGCGGTACGCTCGCGCAAGGAGAGCGACCTCGGTGCTATGAGCGGCGACGAGTTCCTCGCAAAGGCTCTGTGTGAAATTGCAACCAAGGCACGATAAGTTAAATAAAGAGAAAGAGCTCGGCGTGATGCCGAGCTCTTTTTTATGTTGTTTTATCTTACAACAATGTTAACGATCTTGCCGGGAACGCTGATTTCCTTAACGATCGTTTTACCCTCGAGGTACTGTGCCATACGCTCGTCAGCCTTGACGAGTGCGATAGCATCATCCTTCGAGGTGTCTGCGGGAATTTCCTTGGTAAACTTAAGCTTGCCGCTTACCTGAACCGCGATCTCTATCATAGAATCGACCGTTTTTGCCTCGTCCCACTCGGGCCAGCCTGCAAGCGCACAAAGCGTCTTGTTGCCGAGCGTTTCCCAAATTTCCTCACAAAGGTGAGGAGCAAACGGGCAAAGCAGGCGTACGAATATGCCAAGCTCGTCACGTGTGAGCGAGCCGTTCTCGTATATCTCGTTGATGAGGCTCATAAGCGTTGCGATCGCCGTGTTGAACTTCATATCCTCGATATCACACGAAACCTTCTTGATGGTCTTGTGGAAGGACGTTTCGAGCTTCGCGGTAACGCCCTCGCCCTTTGCCATATCAACAAGTCCCGCAACGCGGTCAAGGAAACGCTTACAGCCGCGTACGGAGTCCTCGTTCCACGGTGCCGCAGATGCGTAGTCACCCATAAAGAGAATGTAAACGCGAAGTACATCCGCACCGAACTTGTCAACGACCTCGTTGGGGTCAACTACGTTGCCTTTGGATTTGGACATCTTGTCGCCGTCCGGACCGAGAATAAGGCCCTGCGCGGTACGCTTTGCGTACGGCTCGTCTACGGGCACTTCTCCGATATCGTAAAGGAAACGGTGCCAGAAGCGCGAGTAGATAAGGTGGCGCGTAACGTGCTCCATACCGCCGTTGTACCAGTCAACGGGCAGCCAGTAGTCAAGTGCTTCCTTCGATGCAAACGCCTCGGTATTGTGCGGATCGCAGTAACGAAGGAAATACCACGACGAGCCTGCCCACTGAGGCATAGTGTCGGTCTCACGCTTTGCAGGCTTGCCGCACTTCGGGCAGGTGCAGTTTACGAACGAATCTATCTTCGCGAGCGGAGATTCGCCGCCCTCACCGGGCGCAAAGTTCTCCATATTGGGAAGGCGAAGCGGAAGCTGTTCGTAAGGAACGCCGACCATTCCGCAATGCTCGCAGTGTACTATCGGAATAGGCTCGCCCCAATATCTCTGACGGTTGAACGCCCAGTCCTTCATCTTGTACTGTACGCCCTTCTCGCCAACTCCCTTTTCTGCGAGGTATTCGAGCATTTTTGCTATAGCTTCCTTCTTGGTTGCGATACCGTTAAGGAACTCGGAGTTGACCATCTCGCCGTCACCCGTGTATGCTTCCTTCGAGAAGTCGCCGCCCTTGATTACCTCGATTATGTCGATACCGAACTTCTTCGCGAAGTCGTAGTCACGCTCATCGTGCGCGGGAACTGCCATGATTGCACCCGTGCCGTAGCCCATCATTACGTAGTCGGAAATGTATATCGGGATCTCTTTACCATTTGCGGGATTGATAGCCGCAAGTCCCTCGATGCGAACGCCCGTCTTGTCCTTGACAAGCTGTGTACGTTCAAACTCTGTCTTCTTCGCGCACTCGGTCTTGTACGCTTCGAGTGCGTTCATGTTCGTAATACGGGATGCGTACTTTTCGATTATCGGATGCTCGGGCGCGATTACCATAAAGGTTACGCCAAACATCGTATCGGGACGGGTTGTGTAGATGCGCAGATGATCGTCCGTGCCTGCGATAGCGAAGTTCGCAAACGCGCCCTCGGAACGTCCGATCCAGTTCTCCTGCTGTAATTTTACGTTAGGAAGGTAGTCGACCTTGTCAAGTCCCCCGAGGAGCTTGTCAGCATACTCGGTGATACGAAGGTACCAAACATCCTTCGACTTCTGGATGATATCGCTGTGGCAGATGTCGCACTTGCCGCCCTGCGAGTCCTCGTTCGAGAGAACAACCTTACAGCTCGGGCAATAGTTAACGAGCGTGGTCGCGCGGAACACAAGTCCCTCGTCGAACATCTTGCGGAATATCCACTGCGTCCACTTGTAGTAGTCCTCCTCGGTGGTGTCAACAACTCTGTCCCAGTCGAACGAGAAGCCGACGCGCTTAAGCTGCGAGGTGAACTTTGCGATATTGTTATCGGTAACCTGACGGGGGTGGATACCCGTCTTGATAGCGTAGTTTTCGGTAGGCAGACCGTAAGCATCGAAGCCTATCGGGAAGAGCACGTTGTAGCCCTGCATTCTTCTCTTACGGGATACTACCTCAAGGCCCGAATAAGCCTTGATGTGACCGACGTGCATACCTGCGCCCGACGGATACGGGAATTCTACAAGCGCATAGAACTTTTCTTTTGAGCGGTCCTCGGTTGCCTTAAAGACGCCCTCTGCATCCCACTTGTCCTGCCATTTCTTTTCAATGGCACTGAAATCGTACTTCATTTCTTTAAACCTCTATATATGAATTTTTTATTTTACCAAAATGTCGGAAATATCAACCTCTTCGGCATCCGCCCACAGCTTTTCAAGCTTGTAGAAATCGCGGCTGTCACGGTTCATCACGTGGACCATCACAGAGCCGAAGTCTATCGCGATCCACTCGCCCTCGGAGTAGCCGTCCATATGGCGAACCTCAACGCCGCAAAGACCGAGCTTGTACTCCGCCTCTCCTGCGAGCGCCTTGATGCCCGTATTCGACGTACCGCCGCAGATCACGAAATAGTCCGCGATGATAGTCTTGTCGGAAACGTGAAGAAGCTTTATGTCGCGTCCCTTTTTCATATCGAGCACGTGAACGAGCGTCTTCGCTATCTCAAGCGGCTCCGCGTTCGTAAGATCGGGGTGATTTTCGGGGGTTATCATATCAATATTAGTGTTTTCCATTTGTATATCCTTTCAAAATCAGTTCATCGGGATGGTAATTCCGCTGTTGTCTATATCGTCCGCGTGTTCGACCTTTACATCAGTCGGTTCTGCAAAATATATATTTGCAAACACGCTGTAATCCTCGTCACAAAATGCGTGCGTCGGGTCGAACATCTCATCGGTGACGGGCTTATCGTATACGTTGAAATACTCGTTTATGAGCATCAGCGTATCCGCGCGGTGCATAACGTAGTACCACGCGCCAGTGCTTGACGAGCGAGCGTCGCCACCGGGCAACGTCATCATCGAGATATTGCTCATATCAACCCGAAGCAGCTCCTTTGCGTATATTATAACGTCCGCAAGCGATATGTCCGTAGTGACGTATTTAAACAGCTGCTCAACGAGTGCTGGAACTGTCGTTATTGTGAGATTACTCTTGAGCTGCTTAAACAGTGCGGTCAAAAATATCTTCTGCGCATTGACGCGTCCGATGTCGCCCTGAACGTAATCGGCTCTGAAGCGAACAAACATTTCTGCCTCGGCACCGTTTAGCACACGCGGACCTGCGGGTAACGAAATATCAAGCTCCTGATACGGATCGTGATAGTCCATATCAAACGGAACGTCCATATAAACCCCGCCGATAACGTCGATTATATTGCGAAATCCCTCGAGATTTACCATTGCGTATCCGTCTATCTGCACGCATAGGCTCTTTTCAAGGCTTTCCACAGCGCCCTGCATTCCGGCACGAAGAAGCTCATCAGACGAAAGCGACGAATCGTTCTGATACGCCTCCTGACGCTTCAGCTTCATCATAGTGTTAAGTCTTCCGCGCACGCCGTCTATCTCGATGTACGTGTCACGCGGTATCTGCAGAACGCTGACGCTTCCATCTCGCATATTGAAGTTGACAAGCATCATAACGTCGGTATTCCACGCGTCCTTGTCGCGTCCCGCCACAAAGAAATTGACCGACTGCGTATCGCGTATAAATCCATCGTCCGACGGCGCGGTATCATCGCCCATATCATCGCCGGGAACACCGTTCACGTCGAAGGGCGGTGCGTCGGTATCAAGTGAAGGACGGTATACGCTGAGGAATGTTGCCGCGCCGACCACGGTTGCAAGCAGCAGCGCCGCGATCGCACCAAGCACTATCCAAAGAGTTGGCAGCCGCTTCTTTTTAGGATGTCTTTTATACGGCTCGGGAGTCATTTTTTCAGCCTGCCTTTCATAATAAAACTGTTTCTCGCCGATACGGTATCAAGATGTATCGGCTGCTTATCCTCGCAAAGCTCACGCACCGTCATATCGAGTGCCAATATCATCGTGTCGTTAAGATGCGCCGTTTTGTCGTCCGCGGACTGAAGTCCGCCCCAGAAGAAGTCGCGCAGCTCGATACACGACGGAAACGTACGCGTGTCCTCGATATAGTCCGCGAGGAACAAAAGCTGCTCGGGCAGCGTCATATCCGCGCGTCCCGTGGTATGCCACCTCACCGCTGACAGCAGCTCCTCGTCGGCAAATTCGGGAAAGTCACGTTTTATAAGTGCCGGTGCTGTACGCGAATGAAATATTTTCGGTGTGCAAATTTCCTCTTCTGTATACATTATACCAAACTCATCGCAGAATTGCAACTGTTTTGTAGCCGGCAGTTCCTTTGTTATATCGTGGAGCAGAGCCGCGGCGTGAAGGATGTATTCCTTCTCGGGAGCGTAGACGACCGCAAGCTTTTCTATCTCCGCTTCTACAGAAAGCGTATGCAGAAGGCGCTTGCCGCTCATATATTTTCCGATTTTCGACCGAAGCACGTCAAGTGTGCGCTTATTTTCTTCGTTCATCATTTGTTCGTCCTGTATAAACCGTTGTCATTAATGTACTTGATAACGCCGCTTGGAACAAGTCCGTCGATCGCTTGCCCGTTTACGATACGCTCGCGTATCGCAGCCGAAGATACTACCGTCGGCTCGGTGTCGATAACGTGTACTCGCGCCCCGTAGCGCTCGCGGTACTCTGACGCCCGTGCACCGATCAGCGCGGCGGTATCGGTATCACACTCGCGCCTTGCCACAGCAATATCGGCAAGCTCAAAAATGTCCTTCGCGCGGTACCATTTGTCAAGTATCAGAAACATATCCGTACCGACAAGCAAGTATAGATGACGGTCGGATGCGGCAAAGTACTCAAGCGTTTCTGCGGTGTAGCATTTGCCCTCGCGCGATATTTCATAATCTGACACGCATATCCGTCCGTCCTTGTACGCATCGCACTCGCAAAAAGCAAGTCTTGCCATAGCAAGTCGGTCATCGGCAGTTGCGCCCTCGACTACGCTTTTTGAGTGTGGAAGCGACGTTGGCACGATATAAAGCCGATCGAGATCCATCTCCTCAAAAAAGCGAATCGCCGCCCTCACGTGTCCGAAATGTATCGGCGAAAACGTGCCGCCGTAAATACCGACCTTTTCTTTTTCGCTCATTACTTAACGAGCGAAAGGTCTATCTTTTTATGGTCGACCGACTCGCGGTAGAGAACGAATCTCGTGCCGATAACCTGCACTACGTCTGCACCGACAGCCTCGGCAATTTCGCTTGCCGCCTCCTTGGCGTTGTAGTCGCAGTTGTCGAGCACGCGGAGCTTTATAAGCTCTCTCGCCTCAAGAGCGTTCGAGATCTGCTCACACATATTCTCCGAAATTCCGCCCTTGCCGACCTGAAATATCGTATCGTAGGATTGCGCCATACCGCGAAGGTACGCGCGCTGTTTGCTTGTTAACATATTTGACTCCTTATTGAAGGTATGGGAATTACGCGGCTTTCTTGAAAGAAAGCCTGGCAAAGAACTTTAAATTGGCTTCGCCGTCCACAGAGCGTTTGGCTAAACCAAACCCACGCTCTCGGTGTTAGCAGTTGGCTGTGCCAACTGCGCGAGTCGCAAGCGAACTCGCCGGGACCTGCCGGCACCCGTGTCGCCACCCCAACGACCGTCTTGCGGTAAGCGTTTGTATTGCCACACTACTATCGTTTGCGTCAGCGGCGCAGACGCTTCGCTGTGCGCCAAAGCGTTTTACTTTTCTTTCTCGTCTACGTATTTCGTAAACTTCTCAACAAATCCGCGCATTGCCTTGCCGCGGTGGCTGACCGAGTTCTTCTCCTCGGGTGTCAATGCCGCGAAGGTCTTGCCGAAGGGCGCATAGTAGAACAGCGGATCGTATCCAAAGCCGCCCTCTCCGTCGGGGGCGTGCAGAATAGTACCCTCACACGTGCCCTCGACCTGAAAATAAGTTCCGTCCGGAAACGCGCAGGTAACTATCGTACAGAATCTCGCCGTACGCTTATCGTCGGGTACGTCACGCAGAGCCTCAAGGAGTTTAGCATTATTGGCGGTGTCCGTTCCCTCTGCGCTGTAGCGAGCGGAATACACGCCCGGTGCGCCGTCAAGCGCATCAACGGCAAGTCCCGAATCATCGGCGATGCCGATGTATCCAAGTCTTGCGGGCACACTCGCCTTTATAAGCGAATTTGCCGCGAACGTATCGCCGTCCTCGATAATCTCGTCGTGAAAGCCGACGTCGTCAAGGGAGAGCACCTGCACTTTAGACGCAAGAGAAGCGAGTAAAGTTTCAAGCTCTGCGATTTTTTTTCGATTTCTCGATGCAAGTACAAGCTTTAACATATAAGCACCTCAAATCACGCTTCAAAAAGTGCGTTTACAAAGTCGGTTGCCACGAACTCCTGCATATCGTCCATCTGCTCGCCGACACCGATAAATTTAACTGGAATATCAAGCTCCTCCTTAATAGAGAACACAATTCCGCCCTTTGCCGTACCGTCGAGCTTAGTCAAAATAAGCCCCGTAATATCAGCGGCGTTCTTAAATTCCTTCGCCTGATTTACAGCGTTCTGCCCCGTCGTTGCGTCGAGCACGAGCATGGTTTCGCGCGATGCTCCGGGAAGCTCACGGTCAATAACGCGGTTTATCTTCGCGAGCTCGTCCATAAGATTTTTCTTATTGTGAAGGCGTCCTGCCGTATCAACGATAAGCACGTCAGCCTCGCGTTTCTTCGCCGCACTTACGGCATCGAATACAACAGCCGCCGGATCCGAGCCCTCGGTATGCTTGATAAGCTCGACACCCACTCTGTCCGCCCAGACCTGAAGCTGGTCGATAGCCGCGGCGCGGAAGGTATCCGCAGCGGCAAGCACGACGTGTTTGTTCTGCTGTTTTAAACGGTTCGCGATCTTCGCGATAGAGGTGGTCTTGCCGACACCGTTTACACCGATAACAAGTATAACGCTCGGTGTGGTTTCAAGCTTTAGCGGCTCGCTGTCGCCAATCATATCGACAAGGATGTCTACCAGCGCCACTCGGCAAGCCTCGGGTTCCGTGATACGCTCGTCGCGTATACGATCGCGAAGACGCTCGATTATAGCCTCGGTGGAATTAACGCCAACGTCGGCCATTATTAAGATTTCCTCAAGCTCCTCAAGCAGATCCTCGTCGACCCTTACAAAGCTTTTGAAAAGGTTATCGACCTGATTAAAAAGCGCGTTTTTGGTTTTACTCAGGCCTTCTTTAAGGCGGTCAAAAAATCCCATTTATATGTCCTTTCTCAACGCGGGTTACTTGCTATCTTTTTCAAGCGTAGCCTCTGCCTCTGCCACATCAAGCGGCAGTATCGTCGATATACCGCGCTCCTGCATAGTAACGCCGTATATACGGTCGGCAATCTCCATTGTACCGCGGCGGTGCGTGATAACGATGAACTGCGTACGGCTCGCGTAGCGATGGAGATAGTCCGCGAAGCGGAATACATTTGCATCGTCGAGCGCCGCCTCGACCTCGTCGAAAATACAGAACGGAGTCGGGCTGAATCGAAGGATAGCAAACAAGAGTGCTATCGCAACGAATGACTGCTCGCCACCCGAGAGAAGCGTCATACTCTTGATGACCTTACCGGGAGGCGCGACGCGTATCTCAATGCCGCTCGTCAGTACGTTTTCGGGATCGGTAAGCGAAAGCTCTGCCGTACCGCCGCCGAAAAGCTCTGCAAAAACGATCTTGAAGTTGCGATCAATCTCGGCGAACGCACTTGTAAATGTTTCGCGCATCTCATATTCGAGCTTTACGATTATTTCAAGCAGGTTGTCCTTCGACTTTTCAAGGTCGCCGATTTGCTCCGACATAAAGTCAAAGCGGTTCTTGACCTCGGTATATTCCTCAATCGCGTTAAGGTTAACGCTACCGAGCGCACGAAGCTTGTTGCGGTATTCGGTAAGCTCCGTTTGAACGGCGTTTCTCGTTTCCTTCGTAACCGCGGGATACTGACACTCGAGCGCAGTCGAGTAAGTAAGCTCGTACTCGTCCCAGAGCCTTGAGGTGTGCTTATCGCGGTTTTCGATGAGATTTTTCTGACGGTTCTCCGCAAGAGTGAAGTCACGAAAGCAAAGCTCGCGCTTGCTCATCTTATCCTTTATCTGAACACGGAGCTGATTTAACTTCTGCTCGTATTCGAGATTTTTGGTAGAGGTTGCAGCACGCTCATCCTCGAGCTCTTCAATGGATTTTGCAAGCTCGGTCATTTGCGCCTTCATTTGCTCGATCTGTGCGGCAGCGCTTACGTTTTCTTCAGCAAGAAGCGCCGATATACGCTCGTTTTCAGCCGTCTCTGCGACATTCTCCTCAAGTCGTGCACGCATCTCGTCAAGCTCGTATTTACGAAGCTCTACGTCCTTGCCTGCCTCCGCGCGCTTTACGAGCATATCGCTACGCTCACGCTCACAGTCGTCGATAAGCTCCTCGAGCCCGCCGAGCTTGTCTGCACCTTCCGTACGTTCTGCGGCGATCTTTTCGTTGTTCGCGGCAATTTCTTCGGTTTCGGCGTTAAGCTTCGCGATACCATCTGCGCGCTCGAGAGCATCGGTCTTTATCGCTTCAAGGTCACGCTCAAGCGAAGCGGATAGACTACGCTCACCGCCGAGCTGACTGCGTATTACCTCAAGCTGTGTATTCTCCGCACCGATAAGCGATTCGAGCATCGCATTCTGCGAGGACAGCGCGGACATTTCCTTGGTCTTTGCGGCGATATCATCATCGCACTTCGTCTGCTCTTTCTTGATCGAGTCAATCTTCTCTGCAAGAGCCTCGGAGTCGCGCTTTAATTTCTCGGTTTCTGCCTTTCTCGTAAGCATACCCGAGTCACGCTTTGCCGAGCCACCCGTAAACGAGCCGCCCGCGTTGATGACCTGACCGTCAAGCGTAACCACGCGCACCTTGTAGCCCGTAGCCTTCGCCATAGCGGCGCCGTTGTCGATATTATCGAAAATAAGCGTAGCACCGAGCAGGTTTCTGATAACCCCCGCGTACTTTTCGTCAAACTCGATAACCGTATCCGCCGTACCGAGATAGCCCGTCCAGCGCTTACACTCCGCATCAGGAATCTGGCTGTAGCGCGGCTTCATCGAGCTTATCGGATAGAACGTCGCGCGGCCTGC
>JAZSJI010000131.1:0-18521 GCA_045534235.1 Candidatus Flemingiibacterium sp.
AAGCTTTCGCACAGCGAAAGCCATGATTATTCACAGAAAGAGGTTTCATCGCTATGACACCGATGATGCAGCAATATTTCGAGATAAAAAATCAGTATAAGGACACGCTCCTTATGTACCGCCTCGGCGCCTTTTACGAGATGTTCTTCGAGGACGCGGTGGTCGGCTCGCGTGAGCTTGATCTGACGCTTACGGGACGCGATTGGGGTGAGCCCGAGCGTGCACCGATGTGCGGTGTACCGTTTCACTCGGCGGATGCGTACATAGGCAAACTTGTCGAGAGGGGCTACCGCGTTGCAATATGCGAGCAGACGGAGGATCCGTCTGCGGCAAAGGGACTCGTGCGCCGCGAGGTCATTCGCGTTATCACGCCGGGTACTGTTACCGATGCGGGACAGCTTTCGGAATATAAGAACAACTATATCGCGGCTATATCTATGCTTGACGAGCGTATTGGCGTATGCTTTGCGGATATTTCCACGGGACAGGTGTACGCAACAGAGTTCGACGGCAAGCGCCGCTTTGAGCGACTCGCGAGCGAGCTTTGCGTTTATATGCCGCGCGAGGTGATACTTCCCTGCTCACTTACCGAGCTTCGCGAGGCAGGCTCGTTTATTGAAAATAAGCTTCAGGCGTTTACCGTGCCGCGGCTTGCCTCGCGCTACGACGAGCGCTCGTGCGCCGAGTCGGTCACAGCCTGCTATGGCGACAAGTACACGCCAAGTGAATCAAACGCGCCCATAACGCTCTGTATCGGCGCTCTGCTCGCGTATCTCAGTGAAACGCAGAAGATCGACCTTTCGTATATGTCCGAGCTTCAGGTGTATACCGACGGACAGTATCTCGAGATGGACGTTTCCACGCGACGCAATCTCGAGCTTGTTGAAACTATGCGCACCAAGGAAAAGCGCGGCTCGCTTTTATGGGTGCTCGACTCAACTAAAACCGCTATGGGCGCACGCCTTCTTCGCAAATGGGTAGAGCTTCCGCTTGTGAACCTCTATGACATCGAGCGCCGCCTTGACGCCGTAAACGAGCTTTACGATGATTTTATGGTGCGCGAGGAGCTTATGCTCGCACTTAAAAATATGCTCGACCTTGAGCGTCTTACGACCAAAATCGTTTACGGCAGCGCAAACGGCAAGGATCTCGTTGCTATCCGCTCGACTATCTCGGCTATTCCCGAGCTGAAGCGCTTGCTCGCAGACGTACGCTCAACGGAGCTTTCCTCGCTTAACGAGGACCTCGATCCGCTCACCGATCTCTATGAGCTTCTCGAGGCTACTATAAAAGACGATGCTCCCTTCTCGGTAAGAGAGGGCGGTATCATAAAGGACGGCGCGAGCGAGGAGATTGACTATCTTCGTCACGTTATTTCGGACTCGTCCGACATTATAAAGCAGCTTGAGGAGCGCGAGCGCGCCGCTACGGGCATCTCCAAATTAAAGGTCGGATACAACCGCGTATTCGGCTACTATATCGAGGTCACGCGCTCACAGCTCGACCTCGTGCCCGACACGTACATAAGAAAGCAGACGACGGCAAACGCCGAGCGTTACATTACACAAGAGCTCAAGGACACCGAAGCGACGCTTCTCGGCGCGGCTGACCGCGTAAACACGCTCGAGTATGAGATGTTCCGCGCTATTTGTACGCGTCTTTCCGACAATATTGCACGTATCAAGCTTACGGCAGAAATGATCGCAAAGCTTGACGCTTATCTCTCGCTCGCAGACGTTGCGGTTAAAAACTCCTTCACTCGCCCAACGCTTGATACAAACGACAAGATAGAGATCACCGACGGACGCCACCCGGTGGTTGAAAAATTCGTGTCGGACAGCTATTTCGTGCCGAACGATACACTTCTCAACACCTCGGATAATAAGCTTATGCTTATCACCGGCCCTAATATGGCAGGTAAATCAACGTATATGCGTCAGGTTGCACTTATAACCGTTATGGCGCAGATAGGCTCGTTCGTGCCTGCAAGGAGCGCGCACATCGGCATATGCGACCGCGTGTTCACGCGTGTTGGCGCGTCGGACGATCTCGCGTCGGGACAGTCCACGTTTATGCTCGAAATGAACGAGGTCGCGCATATCCTCAAAAACGCGACAAAGAAATCGCTTATAATTTACGACGAGATCGGACGCGGTACGTCCACCTACGACGGTATGGCTATCGCACGCGCTATCGTCGAGTACACCACGTCAAACAAAATCAGCGCAAAGACGCTGTTTGCAACGCATTATCACGAGCTCACCGCGCTTGAGAATACCATTCCGGGTGTTGTCAACTACAATATCGCCGCAAAGAAAAAGGGCGATGACGTAACCTTCCTTCGCAAGATAGTACGCGGTGCGGCTGACGACAGCTACGGTATTGAGGTCGCAAAGCTTGCAGGTATACCTACAGAGGTTATTCGCCGCGCTAAAGAGGTGCTCGCCGAGATTGAGGCGGGCGGCGTGCAGGTCGTACGCGTCAAGGAAGAAAAGGAAAGCGAGCCTATGGACGAATTAACCGTTGAAATGATGCTTGCGATGAACGCGGCGGAGTCGATACGAGAGATAAGCCTTGATACACTAACGCCTATCGAAGCGATGAACGAGCTTTATCGCCTTAAGAAAATGTTATCCTAAAGAAAGGAGCGCCAAATGGGAATTATACGCCAGCTTGACTATGAAACGGCTGTGCTTGTCGCCGCGGGCGAGATGATAGAACGCCCCCTATCGGTCGTCAAGGAGCTTGTTGAAAATTCGATAGACGCAGGCGCGACGAAGGTGACCGTCGAAATACAAAACGGCGGTGTGACGCTTATCCGCTGCTCTGACAACGGCTGCGGCATGGCTAAAGAGGACCTTCCCCTCTCGATAAAGCGCAACGCGACGAGCAAGATACGCACCTCACACGACATCGCTTCCATAATGACGCTCGGATTTCGCGGCGAGGCGCTTGCATCAATAGCGGCTGTGTCCGACCTTCGTATTCGCTCAAAGCGAAAAGAGGACAAATACGGCACACAGCTCGAAATACACCCGGGTATGGACACGCCGACTATAACTGAAGCGCCTATGACCGACGGCACGACTATAATCGTCGAAAACCTGTTTGCAAACCTTCCTGCAAGGCGCAAATTCTTAAAGAAGGACCAGACCGAGGCTTCCCATGTTGCAGACCTTTTCGAGCGGCTTGCCCTCTCAAACCCCGGCGTTTCGATGACGCTTATAATCGACGGCAAGATGCGCTACAACACTCCCGGCGACGGTAACCTCTACCACGCGATCTACAGCGCGTGCGGCGCGGAGTTTGCTACGAAGCTTATTGAGCTTTCCTATAAGAGCGACGTTAAGATGTACGGTGGCTCGAGCGTGTCCGTGTGTGTTCACGGATACGTCGGCACGCCTGATAATAATTTTGGCAACAGACAAAATCAGATCTTTTACGTAAACGGCAGACACGTCAGAAGCCGCTGTCTGCAGGCGGCGCTTGAGGAGAGCTATACGTCGTATCTCGACACTTCGCGCTTCCCTGCCGCGGTAATGTTCGTCGAGGTGCCGCCCGAGTTTGTGGACGTCAATATCCACCCGACGAAGCTTGAGGTCAAATTCGTCGCGGAAAAGCCTATTTTCGAGGCGGTATTCTACGCGGTACGCGGCGCGCTTGAGCGTCACATTCCTCGCCCGAAGATGGACCTTCAAGGTAAGAATGTTGGTGACGTAAGCTATGAGCTTGCAAAGCAGCTTAACGCGTTCGTCCCGATTGAGGACAAAAGCGAGCCCGCGGAAAAACGCGTATACAACAACCAGCGAAACGTGAAGCAGGGGCAGATATCCTTCTCCGAGCTTTTGCGTGAGAGTGCAGATGATGCACTGCCGCCACACACTACGCACACGCCCGAGATTATAGTAGTGCCGCGCGATAATTCGACGGTTGAATACAAAATGACGCAAAAGGACGCGCCGACAGACGCGGTGCAGACTATGCAGGAAATGTTCCTCGAGCCACTGCCAAAGGAGCTTGAAGAAAAAATATCAGCTCTTGACGGCGCGCCCGTTGAGGGGCAAAGAATGGTGCTCGAAAAGGTTGCGAGCGAAGTCGACGAGCAGCTTATGGCACCGCACGTTAAAAACATAGTTCCCGACAAGCAGCCCTCCCGTATGAGCGCGGAGGAGTTTGAGCAGTACCGCCGTACGCACGCTGTGAGTGCAGATGCAAACCGAACTACCCTGCCCGACATTCCGACCGAGGCGGATTTCAAATCCTATCCGCGCGTGAACGTACAGCGAGCCGAGCCGAAGATCATTCCTGAATACAAAATACTCGGCGAGGCGTTTCTCTCGTACCTTTTCATCGAGGTAGGCGACCGTGTGATGGTTATAGATAAGCACGCGGCGCACGAGCGCATCATTTTTGAGGACCTGAAGGCAAGCCTTAAAGCGAGCCTTAACCGAGGAGATGTTCCAAAGCAGCTTCTCTTAACGCCGCTCATTATACCGATGAGCGCAGAGCTTGCAGACACTGTCAGCGAGTATGAGCGCGACATAACGGCTATCGGATATGAATTTACGGTAGACGGGCGTACGGTGAGCGTAACGGCGATACCTACGAGTCTTGAGCTAAACGCCGCACGTGACGTATTTGAAACTATCGCGGACAGACTCGCGAGCGGTACGGGAAGCGCCGAGATAACGCGCGACACGCTATTTGAAAAGGCGCTCTATCAGGCGTCGTGTAAGGCGGCTATAAAGATCGGCCGCGAATACGGTATGGAACACCTCAAATGGATATGCGACAAGCTGTTGGTGCTTGACGACATCAAGGTGTGCCCTCACGGCAGACCGGTAGCGTTTGAAATGACCAAATCTGCAATTGAAAAGCAGTTTAAGAGGATATAATTGAAAGGATAAAACGATGTTTAAACTTTTAAAACAAGAAGGAAACGCCCGCCGCGGCGAGTTCAAAACCGTCCACGGTACTATACAGACGCCCGTATTTATGAACGTCGGCACGTGCGCGGCTATCAAGGGCGGTATCTCCACAATGGACCTTCGCGAGGTCAACTGTCAGGTTGAGCTCTCGAACACCTACCACCTGCACCTCCGTCCCGGCGACAAGCTTATCGCCGAAATGGGCGGCATACACAAGTTTTTTAACTGGGATAAGCCCGTTCTTACAGACTCGGGCGGATTTCAGGTTTTCTCGCTCGCACAGCTTCGCAAAATAACCGAGGAGGGTGTACGCTTTGCCTCACACATCGACGGCGCGCGTATATTTATGGGCCCCGAGGAGTCAATGCAGATTCAGTCAAACCTCGCGTCCACTATCGCTATGGCATTTGACGAGTGCATCGAGAACCCTGCCCCGTATAAATACACCAAGGACTCTATCGAGCGCACCACGCGTTGGCTTGCGCGCTGTCGTGCGGAGATGGACAGACTCAACTCGCTCGAAACGACTATAAATAAAAATCAGATGCTTTTCGGTATCAACCAAGGCTCGACGTACGAGGACCTTCGTATCGAGCATATGAAGCAGATACGCGAGATCGAGTGTGACGGCTACGCTATCGGCGGACTCGCCGTTGGTGAGAGCGCCGAGGAGATGTACGCGACTATCGACGTAGTTGAGCCGTATATGCCCAAGGATAAGCCGAGATACTTAATGGGCGTCGGCACTCCCTGCAATATACTTGAAGCGGTACATCGCGGCGTGGACTTCTTCGACTGCGTAATGCCAAGTCGTAACGCGCGTCACGGTAACATCTTTACTTGGCACGGCAAGATGAACCTTCTCAACGAGAAGTACGCCAAGGATCCCCGTCCAATCGACGAGAACTGCGGCTGCCCCGCGTGCCGTGCATACAGCCGTTCGTACATCCGCCATCTCTTTAAGGCGAAGGAAACGCTCGGTATGCGCCTTGCTGTACTGCACAACCTCTACTTCTATAACGAGCTTATGCAGAAGATCCGCGACGCGCTCGACGCAGGCGAATACGAGAGCTTCTACCGCCACTATCGTGATATTCTCGGCGAGAGAAGCGAAAGCTGAAATTAAAAGGAGCAGTAAAAACTGCTCCTTTTTTCTATGCTCTTACAATATCTATTGCACCAAGATTGTTTTCGCCTTCGATGTATAGAACGGGACCTTGCGCATTGCCTATTTTGCCACTGTTGACCGCTCCGAGATTATTTTCGATGTTCGTCACGACGCGCCAATCACCGGGAACGCGTATCTCCGTGTGACCGAGGTTGTTTTCAATATAGATAACGCCCTCTCCGACGTACTCGGACACGTTTTCAAAGCGTATCACCGTCTGCCCAAGATTGTTTTCGTAATGCTTGCGCGTGAAGGTGGTGCAGTCGATGATCTCCGTCGCCGCTCCGAGGCTGTGCTCCTTGTAGGTCGCGCCGTCGTCGTGCGAGCTTGTAAAGGTTGCTGTGTGCGTCTTTTTGATGCGTACGCGCTTTGGAATTATAAAATGTACGCCAATGCAGATTATTGCCGTAAAGAGCAGCAGAAGCCAATTGTTGATGATATTGCCGCCCTCTATACCGCACACAAACGCGACGTTACGCTCTATCACCATAAATATAAACGCAGGGATAAACACCGAGGTTACTATTCTGCGCTTTGACACCTCGTTTACAAACAAGCCGAGCAGAATAAGCACGCCGATTATCTGCACGTAGGAAATTCCGCCGACAGCGCTCTCGATAGGCGCTACTACACCCGACACCTCGAGTATGCCGAAAATTGCAAATGCAATTATAAGAATACCGATAATTACGTTTTTTGCTTTCATATTAAAACCTCACCTCGTCTATTTTGTCTTTTAATGATTTATAGTACGCCCTCGAAAAATACGCATATTTTTCGGATGATTTGAAGGTGATTTTTCCGTTGCCCGTAAGCTCACGCGACAAAGAGGAAATGACCTTGACGTTTGCAATAACGGATTTGGAGATGCGTACGAAATAGGACGGCATTATATCCTCAAGCTCGAAAAGCTTGTATGTCGTGCGAAGCATACTGTCCTTCGTATGCGCAAACACTCTGCCCTCACTTGCTTCAAAAAAGAGAATATCGTCCTTTGCGACGTAATGCTCCGTGTTGCCGATATACAAAAGCAGCTCGCGCTTGGATTTTGCGACGTTTTCGATAATATCGCGTATCATTTCGGTACGCTCGTCTATTTTTTTGCATCGGATTACTATTTCTTCTTCACCGTCCTGCGACACTTCAACACGTACCTTCATCGACGTCCTCCTTTACTGCTTTCTGTAATTATGATAGCACAAAAGCCGAAATTTGTAAATAGTATTTATCCAAGAGGTAGATTTTTGCGCCCAAGTGGGAGATACAGAAAAGCCACTAGCAAACGCGAGTGGCTAAATTGTTATTTAGAATTGCGCTCAAGCTCATTTAAAAAGCCTGTTGCTGTATACAGCGTGTAACCGTAAAGCTTTTCGCCCGTTCCGATAGGTGTGAGCGAGCCATCGGTCTCTTTTTTTAAAATATCGTGCGGCACGGGGTTTACAAGCAAGACCTTAACTGCATTCTTTACGTTAGAAGGCGGTGTATCCATATAGCTGTAAGATATTGCTTTAACTCGCGGTTTATTAAGACCGAGCACTGCTTTGAAGCGGCTCTTATGGATGTTGGTTGTTATTTTTACAGTGCAATCGTCACAAAATGTCAGGTGCGATGCACGGCGATAAGCGGCGAAAAATCTTATGTAATAGCTCGTGCTGCGCGAGCTTACAATAAGATCGAAGCCCTCGGTGTTGTTTCGAAGACTCCTCGAAAAGCCACGCTCTTTTTTTATGCGCAGATCGTTTTTACGACACACTTTTTTGAGTTTTCTCATAAAATTAAGACGCTTGCGAACAACTCTTAAAGCTATGAAATATATAGGCAGCGTAACTGTCAAAACAGCTAAAATGATGCCGACATTTCCGAGCGCAGTTACCATAAAGAAAATATAAATGAATAGGACGATCGCGCAGAAAAAGATCAAAGCTATCCCCATAAGCGTTGCCAGAGCGTTATTGAGCTTTCCTATGATGCCCTCTTCACGTTTTGCAGCGCCAATATTTTTATATTCAAGGTCGTATTCGTTGTAACCCTTAAGCTGATGTGATTCAAGCTTATGCTTCATTGCGTTTTCTCTCCTTCGAATCGTATCTTGTATATTGATTATATCACACAATCACGCGATTGTCAAGAGCACTTTACAAAAAGTCGGTATGGTGTTATCCATACCGACTTTGAGTTACTATTAAAGTCCCGACTGAACCGAGTAGTTGGGAGCTTCTTTGGTGATGTTGATGTCGTGCGGATGAGATTCACGCAGACCTGCACCGGTGATGCGAACGAACTGTCCGCGCTCCTGAAGCTCGGCAATGGTGGGAGTACCGCAGTAGCCCATACCTGCGCGGATACCGCCGATGAGCTGGAATACGGTGTCAGAGAGCGGTCCCTTGTAGGGCACGCGTCCCTCGACGCCCTCGGGAACGAGCTTGCGGGAATTTTCCTGGAAGTAACGGTCCTTCGAGCCCTTCTCCATAGCCGCGAGCGAGCCCATACCGCGGTATACCTTGAACTGACGTCCCTGGTAGATCTCGGTCATTCCGGGGGATTCCTCACATCCTGCAAAGAGCGAGCCGATCATAACTACGTTCGCGCCTGCCGCGAGAGCTTTAACGAGATCGCCCGAGTACTTGATACCGCCGTCTGCGATAACCGGTACGCCGGATTCTGCCGCTGCGCTTGCAACGTCGTAGATCGCGGTGACCTGCGGTACGCCGATACCTGCGACGACACGCGTGGTGCAGATAGAGCCGGGGCCGATACCGACCTTGATAGCGTCTGCGCCTGCCGAGATAAGGTCGTGAGCCGCTGCTGCGGTCGCGATGTTACCTGCGATGATCTGCGCCTCGGGGAATGCAGATTTAACCTTGTCAACGCAAGCGATTATGTTCTTCGAGTGACCGTGAGCCGAGTCGAGAACGAGGAAGTCTGCGCCGGCAGAAAGGAGAGAGCTTGCACGGTCAAGCACGTCAGCGGTTACGCCGATAGCCGCGCCGCAAAGAAGTCTGCCGTTCTTGTCTTTTGCAGAATTCGGGTACTTGGTAGCCTTCTCGATGTCCTTAATAGTGATAAGACCGCGAAGGATAAAGTTGTCGTCAACGATCGGAAGCTTCTCGATCTTGTTCGCACGGAGAATTTCCTGCGCCTGTGCAAGAGTCGTGCCAACGGGAGCTGTGATGAGGTTTTCCTTGGTCATAACCTCTTTTATTTTCATATTGTGGTTATCAAGGAAACGCATATCGCGGTTGGTGATAATACCGATAAGACGCTTGTTCTCGTCGCATATCGGCACACCGGAGATCTTGTACTTGCCCATAAGCTCGTCCGCCTCGTATACGTAGTTGTCAGCGGAGAGGTAGAAAGGATTAACGATAACGCCGTTTTCGGAACGCTTAACGCGCTCAACCTCGTCGACCTGCTTTTCGATAGGCATATTCTTATGGATTACGCCGACGCCGCCCTCACGAGCCATAGCGATAGCAAGTCTGGATTCGGTAACGGTGTCCATAGCCGCGCTCATCATAGGAATATTGAGCTTAATTGATTTGGTGAGCTGAGTTTCAAGAGAAACGAGATTTGGAGTGACGTCACTCTTTGCGGGAATCAACAGCACGTCATCGAAGGTAAGGCCTTCCTTGAGAAACTTCTCGGCGGGGTTGCAATTCACCATAGTAATCACCTTTCCCGTGCATATGTGCGACGGGTATCCTTTCTGAAAAATTTTGAAGAATACTATTTAAATTATTATACAAGATTTTTAGGAAAATGTCAAGTACATTTTTGCGCCCTGCGTTCTGAAATAATTGTTCACTCTGCCATAAAAAGCAAAAGGAACGGCGTAGCCGTTCCCTGCACTTACGCGAAGATAACCTCGAGCAGACGCTCTGTTGCCTCGCCAAGACGCGTGAAATCCATCGCGCCCATATATATTTTCTCAAGCTCACCGTGTACATCTCTGACCTGTGCAAGCTTCGCAAGACCTGCATCTATAAGCTCGCCTTCAGATTTTTTAAGAAGCCGTCTGCACACTCGTGCTTCGCCGCACAGGCGCTCCCGCTCTACAAACCGCGCCATATTTATTTCCTTTGCGTCGGTGCGCTCCGTGTTGCTGACTACCGACATCGACAGCGTCGGGAAATAAAGCGCTTCCGTAAGATGCGGAAGCAGCGGCATCGGAGCGCGGTAAAAAGGCAGCTCAAGCTCGAGTGCAACGTCTTGCATAGTGTCAAGCAAAAGCGGCGCTGTGCCGAAGGCGTCGAGAACGAGGCAGACCTTATCGGCATCGGAAAAGCTATCGAAGCGCACCTCTCCGTGAGTTGAAAGTGCCGAAAGTCCGCGTATCTGCACCCTGCCAACGCTTCCCTTCACGTGGCACTCGCGCATACGCTGTGTGAGCAGCCTCTCGCACGCGAACCTCATCTTATCTGAAAGAATTGCTCCGCGCACTTCGTTAAGACGTGAGAGAAGGAGCGTTCCCGCCGCACCGAAATAGCCGTACGCCTGCCCAAAAAGGCGCGACTTTCTCTCAGATAGTGTGATTATCTCCTCGCGTTGGCCCTTCAAAATGTCCTCACACCAATATTGTCCGAGGTTGACTATTGCCTCGGCAGCACCGGGATATTTCGGATCGTGCGTGTGTGGTGCGGTACCGTCGAGCATCGCGATGCGCCTGCCGTCGGATAGGGTTGCGATAACGCCGTCGAGCGAGGTCGGGTCTGACGAGCAATAGTAGCGCTCGCAACGCCCGCCGAGCTTTTCAGCCTTCGCGGCAACCTTTTTCATAAGGGTTGACTTCCCCGTGCCGCTTCCGCCCTTGATTATGTAGCAAAAATCAAGCTCTCTCGGGTTGAATATATCGTCATACCAACACACGAACCCCCCAGCCGTGTTCGCCGCGGCAAAAAAATTTTCCATACGTATCCTCCTTTTCTGAGGATTTCTCCTCAATAAAGGATATGCCGTATGGAAAATAGTGTGAAGGTCTGCGTTACATTTTTGAAAGCTTGTAAAGACGCTTCGATAACTTGTCGTAAAGAAGATCGTCGCGGTCGATTATTTCGACGCCCATATCCTTGGCGCGCTGCATCAAGTAGCGGTCGCCCGTGCGGATATTAGCCATCGTTACAAGCACCGGGCGCGCGTAGACTCCGCCGAACTGCGTGGCGAGCGTTTTTATCTCGTTGAGCGCTGTGACGTTAGGTGTTCCCGACTTGCAGGAGATAAACACGGGTACAACACCGCGCGTGAGCATAACGTCGATTTCGTTAATAGTATTGATGCTTGCGTCAAGGTTGCCGTCCCAGTCGATGACCACACTTATCTGTACGTCGTCGTACACGCCTGCCGTGATAGCCGCGGCGTATACGTAAAGCTCGAGACAAATCCCCGCGTCACAAAGACACGAGCGCATAAGGCGGTTCTTGTAGTCAAACGAGATTCGCTTGCCGTCGGATTTGTAGTTCTCGATTATACCTGCTTCGGCAAGATCAGCCATTACCGCGACGTTTGCGGCGACTATACGCTCCGTGCCGTATAATGTCTGCGGCGAGCTTACGTGAAGCGCGTCACCCTCAAGATTTTTTGAAATTTGCTGTAGGTATCCGACTACCTTCGACCACACTCTGTGATGTTTCTTGTATATCGTCCAAACGCGGAAAATATCGTCGGAAATATCCTTGGTGACGTTATCGAGCGAAACGTGTCCGTGCGACTTCATCGTGCCGCCTGCGAGCGCGAGAATGGAGCGTATGTTAAGATGCGGCTCGGAGGGGACGTTCTCTGCCTCAGGGCAGTTATATATATTGCGGTAGCAGTATGCATATCTGTCGTAGCGAAAGAGAGGAATGTTTTTTTCCTTTGCGAGCATACCGACAGCGACGAGCGCAACCTCGTTGCCGCCCGTGAGGTCGATAGCGCAGTCGCCATAGGTCGAGATAATATTCTTAAGCTCAGCGATTATAGCGTCGATATTTTGCATATCGGTTGCGTAAAAGAAGCATTTCGTGTCGAGAGAGAGCTCGCGGACAAACGAAATGATGCTACTTTTTACGCGCTTGCTTTTCAGCTTGCGCGTGCCGAGATAGACGACGTTTTTTGGCTTGAACTCGGTCAGCGCGAGGACGTTGTATATCGGCTCGTCGTCGTACAGCTCGATTACAGTTTCGGCAAAAGCGTTCATAATGCGCCTCCGTTGGGTTATATATTATGTGTCATATTGTAGCACAAAATAATGAACATATCAACAACGTAAATGATAAATTTCTTGAAAATTTATTTTCGCGCTTGAAAAAATTCGAAAAACATAGTATAATATTGTTATGGAATACGGCTTGCCGTATGAATAAAAACCACTAAAAAACACCTGTGGAGGTGACTATGAATAAAGAACTTTTAAGCCGCGCGATACTTGCCAAAAGAGCACTTTTTGACAAGCTGTACGGCACTCTTAACGAAAAACAGCGTGAGGCGATATACGCTGTCCGCGGTCCTTTGCTTATTTTGGCGGGCGCAGGCAGCGGCAAGACGACTGTGCTCGTCAACCGCATCGCGCACATTATAAGATACGGTAACGCGTACGAGAGCGAATTTTTGCCCGACAGCCTCACAGAGGCGGACGTAAAGGCGCTTGAGGATGCGATAGACCTCGACGTTTCAGAGATACCGAGTGTGCTTTCTGCGTTCGCGGTCGATCCCTGCCCGCCGTGGAAGATACTCTCGATCACGTTTACCAACAAGGCGGCAAACGAGATGAAGGAGCGTATCGCCAAGGTACTCGGCGACGAGGAAATGGCAAAAGAGGTGTGGGCAGGCACGTTCCACTCGATATGCGTGCGCCTGCTTCGTCGCTTTGGTGAGAATATCGGCTACGCGCGCGACTTTTCAATATACGACAGCGACGATCAGAAACGCCTTATCACGCAGTGTCAGAAGGATCTCGACATCGACGACAAGACCTTCCCTCCTCGCTCAACTCTCAACGCGATCTCGCGGGCAAAGGACCGCCTTATGACGCCCGAAGAGTTTGAAGCCGAGGCAGGCTCGGACTTCAGGCTTCAGCGTATCGCGCGAATCTACTCGCTCTATCAGTCGCGTCTTATCGCGGCGAACGCGCTTGATTTCGACGACATAATTATGCAGACCGTACGACTGCTTCGCGAGTGCGACGAGGCGCGTCAGTACTGCCAAAATCGCTTCGAGTACGTCTGCGTCGACGAGTATCAGGACACCAACCGCGCACAGCTTGAGCTTACGAAGCTCTTGTCGGCGCGCTCGCGCAACCTTATGGTAGTCGGCGACGACGATCAGTCGATCTACCGCTTCCGCGGCGCGACTATCGAAAATATTCTGCAGTTCGACAAGTCCTTTGAAGAAGCGCGTATTATAAAGCTCGAGCAGAATTACCGCTCCACGCAAAACATTCTCTCTGCGGCAAACGCCGTTATCAAGCACAACTTCGGCAGACGCGGCAAGGAGCTTTGGTGCGAGCGCGGCGAGGGCGACAAGATACGCGTAAAGAAGCTCTCGAATCAGAACGAGGAAACGAAATACATAATCAACAAGATAATCGACGGCGTGAGCCGCGAGGGGCGCAAATACAGCGATTTTGCGGTGCTATACCGTATGAACGCACAGTCAAACAGTCTTGAAACCTATTTTGCCAAGAGCGGGCTTCCCTACCGTATTCTCGGCGGCATACGCTTCTACGAGCGTAAGGAGATCAAGGACATCATCGCGTACCTTTGCGTTATAAAGAACCCGAACGACAGCGTTCGCCTGCGCCGCATAATCAACGAGCCCAAGCGCAAGATCGGCGAAACCACCGTCGAGGCGGTTCTCGCTATAGCGGCAAGTGAAGGTGTTACACCCTTTGAAATTATGGAAAACGCACCGCGCTATACCGCGCTTTCAAAGAGTGCGCCGCGCCTTGCCGAATTCGTAAAGATGATACGCGAGCTTCGCGCTATATCCGAAACCGCACCCGTGTCCGAGCTTATAAAGGCGGTGTACGAGCGTACGGGCTACAAGGCAATGCTTGAAGCGCAGGGCTTTGAGGGCGTTGACCGCATCGCGAACATCGGCGAGCTTGTTACAAACGCAGTAAACTACGAAAACGAAAATCCCGACGCCTCTCTTGAGGGATTTTTGGAGGACGTTGCGCTTGTGTCCGACATCGACAACTATGATGAGGACGCTGATGCAGTCGTGCTTATGACTATCCACAGCGCGAAGGGACTTGAGTTCCCCGTCGTGTTTATCCCCGGCTTTGAGGACGGCATTTTCCCGAGCGTACAGTCCTCCATGGATCCGGAGGAGCTTGAGGAGGAGCGCAGACTCGCCTACGTTGCAATCACGCGCGCCAAGGAGCGCCTCTACTGCGTGCACGTGCGCGAGCGTATGATATTCGGCAAGACGCAGTTTAACCCTCGCTCTCGCTTTATCGACGAGATACCTGAGGAGCTTGTGGATCTTGGCTATATGCCAAAGATTGAGCCGGAGGCTGCACCGAAGTCCAAAAAGAATGTGATCTCGCGCGAATTTTTCAAGAAGGCAGATCTTACCAAGGATATCGGCCGCAGTGCGTCAAGCGAGCATTTTGAAATCGGCGACAGAGTAAGTCACTACAATTTCGGCGAGGGTGAGATCATTTCCGTGAAGCCTATGGGAGCGGACATTATGTACGAGATCATCTTCGACACCGCGGGCACAAAAAAGCTTATGGCAACGTACGCAAAGCTCAAAAAAATATAAAAAATCGCGGCACATCGTTTGATGTGCCGCACTTTTATTTTTCACGTACGCTTACCTCGCCAGAGGAAAGCGCTTCTCTTTTGCCGCCTTTATATTCAACGACGAGCGAAAAATCGTCGTCGATGCCTATAACCGTAGCCGGCGTTGTGTCGCCGTCAACGACACGCATCACGTCAACCTCACGCCCGATGAGATTGGAGCGCTCGCGGTACTCGCCGATATACGATGTGTCCGCGCTATTATACAGTCGGTAAAACTCGTTTATTACCTCGGCGGCAATAGTGTTGTCAGCGCCGTTCGGGAGCGTGTCAAAGACAGCTCCGGCGCGAGATGCAATATCACTCGGGAAGCCGCCCACGGGCTCGGTGAGATTTATCCCTATGCCGAGCACGGCAAAGTCGAGCGCGCCGTCTGCGCTTATTTGCGCCTCGGTGAGTATGCCGCAAATCTTTTTGCCGCGAAGATATACGTCGTTAACCCACTTTATATCGCACCGCACGTCTGCTACGCGGTCGATTGCGCGTGCTACGGCTACAGCCGCCGCCGTTGTGATACGTGTGGCATCGTGTACACCGTATTTTGGGTGAAGAAGCAAGGACATATAAAGTCCGCCGTCAGGTGAAAAGAAGCTTCGTCCGAGCCGTCCGCGACCGCTCGTCTGACGGCGCGCGATTATGACCTGCTCGCGCTTGTCGCTGTTTGAGGCTATCTCACGTGCGGTAAGGTTGGTCGAAGCAAGCTCGTCGTATACGCGCACCTCGAGAGGGGTATCAAGCAAGCGCTTTATAATCTTCTCGCTTATCATCAGCTTTGATAGAAGCCCTTGTGGAGCTTGTTGACCATTTTCACGATGTTCTGTAGATACGTATTTACAGCGTTTCCGCCTTCTTCAAAATCAGTAAATACCGCGAGGACGTACGGCTTGTCGGGATGCAGAACGATAGCTGCATCGTGGTACGCGCCCTTGTCCCAACCGTATTTGTGGAGAGCCTTGGTTGGTGAAACGCCGTACGGGATTATGACGGTGTGATTGGATTTGAGCATAGAGTCATAGAGGAGCTGACCGTAGGTATCGTCGTCCTCGATAAAACCGTATATCGCCTTAAAAAGCTTGCCTGCGTCCGCGGCACTCATATTATTGCCGCCCGAGAGAACGCCGCGAGCCTTTACCTCGCGTGCGAGCGTGTAATAATCGTTGTAGCCGAAACGCTTTTTGAGCTGCGTGAATCCGACGTTGTCACTGTATTCGAGGGTGTATTTCATAAAATCGAGATACGTAAGCTCGGTACCGTCTTCCATATCCTTTATCTTGCCCGAGCCCTCTGCCCACATTGTCTTACGCTCGTATGTAATTGTGTCGGAGAGGTTGTATATCGGATCGCTGTACTCAATAACCGTCGTGTCGGGAACACCGTCCTCGTCTGTGTCGATGCGCTCGGGCATTTCGCCGTTTTCCGCTTTGGCGTCAAGATACGCCTTTTCATCAGCCGCTATTGTGCGGAGTATGGACATAACGTACGGTGCCTTTAAAACGCTCGCGCTGTCGTATACGGCGTTTTCGTTGTAGCCGTAGTGATAGCCGGTTGCGAGATCCTCGTAGTATACGCTAACGGCGGGAAGTATGACGTCCTCGCGTGCGAATACGATCTCGCGAAGCTTTACTGCGGTAAGCGCCTCTGCGCTCATACCGCTCGCCGCAAGCTCCTCGTCCGTATAAAGCGGCTCTGCTTCGGGGTCCGCCGATCGTTTGGTTTCTTCCTCTTTGATAAGCTCGGCAACGCTTACCCATTTGTATTCGGGCGCGTCGGTATCGGCATCGGTATCCTCTTTAGCCGGCTTCTCCGGAAGCTTAACCTTAACGCAAGGGATTTCGTTTTTGATGTACTCCTCAAGCTCGTCAATAAGCTGTGCCTGCGCGCGCACGTCTATCGTGAACACAGTTTGATACTTTGCAATATCAGCCTCAAGCTCGGCAATTGCGGCAAGCTTGTTTTCAATATCGAGCTTCAGCGCGTCTATCTCGTCAGCGTACAGCTCGCCTGCGTTTTCGAGCTTGCCTTCAAGCTCCGCAAGCTGAAATTCAAGGCTTTCCTTTTGCGAAGTCAAAATCTCTATTTTGCTTTCAAGGGTATCGTTGTGTGCCCCAAGTCCGATAATTGTTCCGCTGTTCATCGCCGTCGATACTGCGAGCAAAACGATAAGCGCCAATATGACAGTGCCAAGGACGCAGAAGCTGATAATAGAAGCTTTTTTAGACATCTTTCTCTCCCCGATATGTATAAAGTTCAAACCGCCGCGAACATTGCCGCGGCGGATAAAATCAGTTTATAAGGTCGTTATAAAATATTATTTCCTCAGGCAGACAGTATCCGAGCTTTTCCTTTGCGAGCGCAATAATATACTCTGCATCAAAGGGTGTATCAAGCTTGTTCTGAAGCTCGTCTACCACTCCCTGCATTTCTTCAATGTCACCGAGCAGCGCCGTCTGCTCTTCCTCAAGACGGTTGAACTCGATCTGCACTGAAACGAGGGTGACTATCAATATTATGAAGGCTGCGAACACGGCGAGCTTCACCGGCATTGGCATACGAAATTGCTTCATCCCCGTTATCCTTTCTTTTGTTTATGTACAGCCGCGATATTGCTCCTGCGAGCTCATGCGACGCTTTTTTCGTTCTTCTTACATATATGCGGCGCAAGATAAAGCTCGCCGCACGTCCGATTGTTAGTTTGTATATTCTTAGAAACGCTTTTTTCAGAAAAAGCAAAGCCGGCACGATGATGTGCACTTTTATGATTGCGAGTATGCGATAAAACAACTTAGCAAGCGCTTTTGACACAAGCGACGTAAGCCGTCCTAACGTTGCAAGATATAAAGCAAAACCAACAAGTGCTCCAAAGAGAATGTATCCACGCGACGTGCCGCCGTTAGCTTTGAAGCAAAACAGCACGAGTACTATAGCCGAAATCACGGCAAACGCGATATCCTCGATAAGGCAAAGTGCAAACACGATTTTTTGAAACGGTTTGCCGGTTTTGTCATCGCCTCGGTATGCAACGACCACGCGAGTGATGCGTAAAACGTCGAACACCGCCCCGAGCAACGCACCAAGAATCAGCGCGTAAAGCATAAGGGATAGCTGCTCTTTGATATCGTATCCGAGAAAATTATAAACGTACTGCATCAGCGAGCGAAAAATCCGCGTTTTTTCTTCGGCTCTTCCGCCTCAAAAAATACGACACCGCCAATACGGCCTTCAATAAATATTCTTCCGGATTCGGTAGAAAGTTCGCCTATACGAAGTCCTTCGCCGTCAACGGCGACCATGCCGTTGTTTGTCTTGAGAATTACACTTGTTTCGTCGAAGCTCTGAACGTCCTCAACGCCTGAGATAGAAAGCCGCGCGCGGTCGGAGATAACAATATCCTGACGGTGCTCGGCGTTAGAGTGAGTATTAGTGTTCATCCGCATCTCCTCTGCCATAATTATCGGTTATACCATATATATGGCAGAGAGAGGGCGGATATGCCTTAAGATATTACTTCGTACATAGAAGCCGCGTCAGCCTTTGCGGTAAACTCGCGTACGTCGATAACCTTTAGTTTCGTCGGGCGCTGACCGAAGGGTATTTCGATAACGTCGCCCAAGTCGGATCGTAGCCATGTCGGTCTGGGGGCCAAGG